>JAJBTR010000194.1 GCA_020860745.1 Lachnospiraceae bacterium
ATGCTCTTTCAGCGCAGCAAACGTCTCTTGGCTCAACGTGTGCTCGATCTTGCAGGCATCCTCCTCCGCCACCTGTTCATCCACCCCCAGGAAAACAAGCCATTTTTTCAGCAGAAGATGCCGCTCATAAATGCTGGCCGCAATCTCCATCCCGGCATCCGTCAATGTGATAAACCCACACTCATCTACATTAATATATCCGTTTACACGAAGATTTTTCATAGCCACACTGATACTGGGTTTTGAATAGTTCATCTCCGTAGCGATATCGATAGACCGCACCACCGGCCGCACCTTGCTCAACTTCAAAATACACTCCAGATAATCCTCTGCTGACTGATGTATCTGCATAAAAAACACCTCCTCTTATTTTTCCAGATTTGCAAACTTCGTATATTGTGGCAGCCATACCAGATTGACCGTCCCGATCGGACCGTTTCTCTGCTTGGCGATAATGACCTCTGCAATCCCCTTATTATCGGAATCTTTATTATAGTAATCATCGCGGTAAATAAACATTACCACGTCCGCATCCTGCTCAATCGCTCCGGATTCGCGGAGATCCGAAAGCATCGGCCTGTGATCCGGCCGCTGCTCCACCTGACGGGAAAGCTGTGACAGGGCGATCACCGGCACCTGCAGTTCTCTGGCCAGCTGCTTTAACGCACGGGAAATATCCGAAATCTCCTGCTGGCGGGAATCCGTTCTCCTGGAGCCGGACATCAACTGCAGGTAATCAATAATCACCAGCTGCAGATCATGCTCCAGCTTGTACTTTCTGCATTTGCTGCGCATCTCCGAGACCGTGATGCCGGGCGTATCATCAATGATAAGCCGGGAGCTTCCGATGGTTCCCGCACTCTCGATCAGCTTCTCCCAGTCTGCATCTGAGAGATTGCCGCTCCGGAGCACCTGCGCATCCACCCGCGACTCCAGGGAGAACAGGCGGTTAACCAGCTGCTCCTTCGACATTTCCAGGCTGAATATGGCGACCGCCATATTCTCATGAAAAGCAACATACTGCGCAATATTCAGCGCCAACGCCGTCTTACCCATGGAAGGACGGGCAGCCAGAAGAATCAGATCCGACTTCTGCAGCCCCGAAAGGCGGTAATCCAGATCTACAAACCCCGTGGGAATGCCGGTCACAGTACCCTGGGTTTTCGAAGCCTGTTCAATCCGGTCCAACGCCTGCAGCACAATCTCCCGGATCGGCACATAATCGCCGCCGACCCTGCTCTGCAGCAGATGAAAAATGCGCTTCTCGGTGGCGTTTAAGAGGTGTTCCAGGCTTTCGTTTCCCAGATAACAGGCATCCGCTATCTCCTCATTCGTCCGGATCAGCTTCCGCAACATGGATTTATCCTGCACAATCTGCGCATAATGACGGACGTTTGCTGATGTGGGCACCGTGGTGATCAGATCCGCCATAAACTCCAGGCTGCTGATCTCCGGCGGAACATTTTTCTCCCGGAGCCGCTCCTGCAGCGTGACCATATCTACCGCCGCCCCGCTGTTGAAAAGCTCCATGATTGCCTCAAACAGGATTCCATACTGCTGATGATAAAAATCATCCTTTCCCAGCATCTCCGATGCAGTCAGGATGGCGTCTCTGTCCATCATCATGGCTCCGATCACAGACTGCTCCGCCTCCAGGCTGTGAGGCATGATCCGCCTGATCAGTTCTTCTTCCATGCACTTCCTCCATATATACCTTCGAAAAATTTCACAAATCTTCCTAAAGTCTTCGCCGGATCAGAGCAGACCTTCCCGGATTTACTATGCTTCTGTAACCTTCACCCGTAGTATTCCTGTTACTTTCGTATGAAGTTTCAAAGTCACTTCGTAGGTACCCAGTGCTTTGATCTGCTCCGGCAACACCATTTTTTTCTTATCGATATCAAGTCCCAACTGCTGCTTTGCCGCCGCTGCGATCTCTTTTGTGGAAACGGAACCGAATGTCCGGCCTCCCTCGCCTGCGCGGATTTTCACCTCAATCTGCTTGTCCTCCAGATCTTTCGCCAGCTGCTTTGCGTGTTCCAACTGTTCCGCGGCCACCTTGTCCGCACGCTTGTTCTGCAGCTTCAGATCGTTTAAGTTCTTCGGTGTCGCCTCGACTCCCTGCTTTTTCGCCAGAAGCACGTTCCTCGCATAACCATCGCTGACTTTAACAATATCTCCTTTTTTCCCGAGAGATTTTACATCCTGTAATAAAATAACCTGCATTTTGTATCCAGCCTCCTTACATTCTCGTCAAAACTTCCTATCCGCGAGCTGCGCGGCGGGACCTTTCCCTGTTTATTTTCTGTCTAAAATCTCATTCAATGTATTCTCAATCGACCGTCTGGCTTCCAGGAGCGTACAGCCGGTTAGCTGCGCTCCGGCGGAATTCATATGTCCGCCTCCCCCCAGGCGCTCCATAATCTGCTGCACATTAATCTCATCGATGGACCGGGCGCTGATATAAATCCTCCCGTTATATTCGGTCAGGACAAAGGACGCCTTGATACCGGTAATATTGAGCAGTTCATTCGCCGCCTGCGCACAGGCCACTGTAGGGCTTTCGATATTATCCGCCGGACAGATGCTGACCGCAAAAGCACCACGGTATACTTCCGCATGGCGGACTGCCTCCGCTCTGGCCTTATATGCGTTCATGTCATTCCGCATCATCTTGTGCACACGCGTGGTCTCCGCACCGCAGCGCCGCAGATATGCCGCCGCCTCGAAAGTACGCACTCCCGTCTTCGTCATAAAGTTGTTCGTATCCACCAGAATGCCAGCATAAATTGCATCCGCCTCTGTAGAAGAGAGCTTAATGTCCTCATCAAAATACTGCAGCACCTCCGCAATCATCTCACAGGCGGAAGAAGCGTACGGCTCAATATAGGAAAGATCTGTATTCTTAATGACCTCCTCGCCATGGCGGTGATGGTCAAACACAACAATCGTCCGGGCTTTTGCCAGAAGCTCCGGGCATTCTGTATAAGAAGGACGGTTGGTATCCACTACGATCAGCGCCGTCTGGCTGTTCACCTCCTCCAGCGCATCCTCGCAGGAGATAAACATATCCTCCGGGTATCCCTTTTCCGGCACAAAGCAGTCACGGAACGGCCGCAGAGTCGTGGTGACGGTATCCAGAACAATCTGTGCCCGCTTTCCCAGCTGCCGCGCTGCACAGTAAATCCCCACAGCGGCACCGAGAGAATCGATGTCGGAAATATGATGCCCCATAACATAGAACTTATCCTTGCTGATCATGATCTCACGGAGCGCCAGCGCCTTCACCCGCGCCTTTACCCGGGTCGTCTTGTCCACCTGGCGGCTACTTCCGCCGTAATAGAAGGTCTTTTCTTTCGTCTTGATCACAGCCTGGTCGCCGCCGCGTCCCAGAGCCAGATCAATCGCCATGCGGGAATACCCGTAATTCTTCGCATAATCGCTGCCCACATCACCGATTCCCATACTGAGGGTAACCGACATCTCATTGCCCACCTTCAGGGATTTGACATCCTCCAGGAGGCTGAAATTGTCCTGTATCATCACATCCAGAGACTTATGGGGAAACACAATAAAATATTTGTCATGCTCTGTCTTTTTTACGAGGCCGCCCTGCGCCGCAAAATACTTATTCACTTTCCGATCCACCAGCGCAATCAGAAGAGACTGCTTAACCTCTTCCACGCTGTCAAGAACCTCTTCATAATTATCAATATAGACAAGGGCGGGAACCATCTGCATATCCAGTTTCTCCTGCCTGTACTGGTGAAGCAGGGTCTCGTCAAAGAGATAGACAATCGTCAGGTACTGATCCTTATCTTCACTCTCCAGACCGGAGCTTTTATCAAGCATTCTGGAAAAATCAATCCTGCTTATACTCGCCCGGTAAGTCTTATCGTCTTTGCAGACCCGTATGCTGACCTGATCCTCTTTCTGAATCCGCTCTCTGGTAATCTGCGGAAAAATACCTGTGATCGAGGAATGAAAATTCTTCGGCTTTCCCGAGATCTCGCAGAACTGCCGGTTCATCCACATCATACGCGCCTTCTGATCGAGTATCGCGTAGGGCACCTCAAACTCCTCCAGAAGCTTGCGCTGCACCGTCCCGTAATGGGTCGCAAAATCTATCATTTCATTCAGGACCGTATGCCTGCATCTGCGATAGAAAACCAGCATAACCGCAAAATATACCACAACGAAAAGTACACACCACATACCAGCCGTCAGCTTCCAGAAACACAAAGCCACTGCCAGCCCAGCAAATAAAATTGTCAGCCATAACGGCAGCATGATATATGTCTTCAGTCTGCCCTTCAGCTTCACATTTGAACCCATCGCAATTCTCCGCCTGCATTCACGTCACGGCACGCATCCTGTCTCATTCGCTGTTTCCGTTGTGTATTCAACTCCGTCTAACAGCCCCGAACCGCGGCGATTTTTCACTTACGGTGTAGTATATCATATTTTACCGGAAGTGAAAAGGGTTTTCTTTTGCGTTGTTAGTTTTGTCTAATTCTTTATCGGACGAATATGAAAGAGGGCGCAGATATATTTTAAGCAACCGGGACAATGCCCTTTCAAAGTTACCTTGTGTTATATCAATAGCACCTGGCGCATCCTGCGCGAACCAAACAATGAAACTCAGGAAAAGGGAAGTGTCTCACCTACGAAGCACTCCCCTTTTCATTCATTCATCACTTATTCTTCCAGATAAAAGACCGAATCCGCCTTATTCTCCGTATCCAGCAGCGAATTGTATGCGATGCAGTTATACTGCAGCAGCAGGTCGTCATAAGGAGTTTCCTCACCCGACGCATAAGTAATGCCGTCCGCATCGACATATCCGACGGAGCTGATGACCGGCAGGGTCTGGTATAGTACCGATAAATACTTGTTGTATTGCGTCTGGGGCAGCCCCGCCGCCTGTGACAGAAGGGTGGAAAGGTAATTGACACTGATGCTGTCCACCTCCGCCTCCTCAATATCATAGTTGGCCCAGATAACGAACGGTGTCTCATACCGGCTCAGTTCCTGCTCTGTAGTCAGATTATCAAGACTGTCCACCCCCATAAGTTCCTCGTAAAACTCATCCTCGATGGAAGGCAGATGGTCGCCGAACATACAGATAATCGTTGGCTCATCCACATCGGAAAAATACTCCACCAGCTCCTCAAAAGCAGAGTCGGTCTCCTTTACCAGAGACAGGTAGCGGTTTGCTTTCGGATATGTCGCAGACATGTTCGTCGCATAAATCTGCTGGTAGAAATTCGAGTAGGAAACCGCATATCCGCCGTGATTCTGCATGGTCACGTTGAAAATAAAGAACGGCTCGTCCTCCTCCCGGTTCTCATACATCTCCTCCACCATCGTATAATCATAGGAGTCGCTGATAAAACGGCGCAGCAGCATCTCATCGCCATCCTCATAGCGTTCTTCCAGAAGATTCTGATATTCAATGACATCCGAATTGGCCTTATAAGTCTCAATGATATCTTCGTCAATAAAATCCTCAATGCTGATGAAATCCTCAAAGCCCAGCAGCGGGTAAACCAGCTCTCTGTTCCATCCGGAGCCATAATAAGGATGATACGCTGTCAGGGAATATCCCAGCGCGGAGAGTGTCGACACCAGGGATGGCGTCTCGTTTTGCAGGTAAGACTGGCATACGTTGCAGCCCGCAGGCAGGAATGAAATGGAATTGCCCGTCAGCGCCTCATACTCACTGTTGCTGGTACCCGCGCCGAAGACCGGCACCGTTACATACCCCTTGATCGTGTTCTCCGTCAGGCTGTTGATGAAAGGCATATAATCTGCGTTAGTCTCCAGATCACCCAGGTTGCTCAGATCCGACCAGGACTCATTCATAATATAAATGATATTCGGCGTTTCCCCATCGGTCGAAGCTGTGTAATCATTCTCTCCGGTCAGAATATTAATGGAAGTATCACTGTCCGGATCCACCCCGGCCTCCTCCAAAACCGTCTCCACAATATCATCCACACTTTCCGCGTCATACCCGGATGGCTTCTGTACCACCAGATACTTTGTATTCAGACAAAAATTAAAAAATGAACCGGTCTTGTGATAGCCTCTGGCCTGATTCCAGAAATCGGGCTTATACCCTGTATTCGTGGAAAAATCCGTGAAAAAGAACGAAATCAGCACCACAGCCAGATATCCCGCCGCAGCAAGCTTTGACATGAGCTTAAACTTTAACTTCTTCGGCTTCATGTTCACACTGCGCTTGTTGAACAGGTAAACCAGGAAGAAGGCAATCGAACCCAGGATGAGATTCCAGCTCAGTTCGTAGGTATACCCATCCGCCACTCCCAGGCCGGTCTTAATCGTCACAATGTCCGAGGGAATAAACGGCGTACCGCGGAACAATTCCACAAAATAATTAATCAGCGCCCACACATACAACACGATATTCACGATCAGTCCGGTCAGATGATATCTGCCCGTGATCAGATAAAAAATCAGATAAAACACCAGATAAACCATGTAGTTGACCAATCCGGTCTTAACAGAAAAATTCCAGATAAACTTGCTGTTAAAACACTCCACCATCTGCATGGAAAAAATCGGCATGACAAAAAATAAAACCGTGTTCGCCAGCATCTTATATTGCTCGTCCACATGCGATTTCACTGCAATCAGCAGACCGGCGCCCACCCCACCGATCATGGATACGATAAACAGGGCATACCCATGAGACAGCTCCCGCTCCGGATCAAGGTATAAATTATAATGAACCGCCACAAAAATAATAATAAATGCAGTTACCGCTGAGGCAAGTATCTTCACTTTCTTACCCGCAAGTTCAAAATGCATGATACACTTACCTCTTTTCCTTTTATATCCCTTTTCCTTATTTTTACCAGAACTATCATAAATACATACAAAAAATATGTCAACTGAATTTTGCATCATTTTTGTATCCTGCCGCTATTTATAAAACACCATCACATTGTTGTAGAAGACGGTCCACATCATTCCGCATCACCGGACACAACCTTTCCGGTTTTTCATATGTTGCGAATGAAAGCTGACTTATGTTATACTTATCATAGTATGGCACAAAAGCGAAACGGATATGAAAATCCTAATAATCATAAGAGAAAGGTGTGAAAAAAGTATGAATTCTGTCGAACAATTAAAACAATGGGTAAAGGAATCCGATAACATCGTATTTTTCGGCGGTGCCGGCGTCTCCACCGAAAGCGGCATCCCCGATTTCCGGAGTGTGGACGGCTTGTACAATCAGAAATATGACTATCCGCCGGAGACAATTTTAAGCCACACCTTTTATATGGAAAGAACAGATGAATTTTTCCGCTTTTACCGGGACAAAATGCTGGAACTGGACGCAAAGCCTAACGCCGCGCACTTAAAGCTGGCGGAGCTGGAACAGGCAGGCAAATTAAAAGCTGTCATCACGCAGAATATCGACGGACTCCACCAGGCAGCCGGAAGTAAAACCGTACTGGAGCTCCACGGCAGCGTCCACCGGAACTACTGCCTCAAATGTGGCAAAGAGTACAACGCCCGCCAGATCAAAGAATCCGCCGGCGTGCCCCGCTGCAGCTGCGGAGGTCAGATTAAACCGGATGTGGTTCTCTACGAGGAGGGACTGGATTCCCAGACCATCCAGGATTCCATTTACTACATCAACCAGGCGGATGTACTGATCATCGGCGGCACCAGCCTCGCCGTCTATCCCGCCGCCGGTTTGATCGACTACTACCGCGGCAAAAAGCTGGTATTGATCAATAAATCTGCCACCCCGATGGACCGCAGGGCGAACCTGTTGATCCAGGATTCCATCGGAAAAGTGTTCTCCCAGCTGGAGGTATAACGATGACCTATGATTTTGAAGTCGGCAACATAGTCAGATTGAAGAAAAAACATCCCTGCGGCTGTTTTGAGTGGGAGATTCTGCGCGTCGGCGCTGATTTCCGGCTGAAGTGTCAGGGCTGCGGGCATATGGTGATGGTGCCGCGGACGCTGGTGGAAAAAAATGCGCGGGGGCTGCAAAAAAAATCCTGATTTTCTCTTGCCTCATCGGGATTTTTATGCTATGATTTGGATTCGTGATATACAAGTTCCTTGCTCTCGGACGTATAATAGAGGGCCATTAGACCAAAAGGAGGTAAGATTAGCATGAACAAGTATGAGTTAGCATTGATTGTGAGTGCCAAAATCGAGGATGATGACAGGACAGCCGTTGTCGATACCGCAAAGGGTTATATCGAGCGCTTTGGCGGCACGGTGACAGAGGTTGAGGAATGGGGCAAGAAAAAGCTGGCCTATGAGATCCAGAAGATGCCCGAGGGATTCTACTACTTCATCCAGTTCGATGCACCGGGCGAAGCTCCGGCTGAGATCGAACGTCGCGTGCGCATCATGGATCATGTACTTCGGTTCCTGATCGTCAGAAAAGATGAGGCATAGTCGAAGAAAGAAGGCTTTTATGAACAGAGTTATATTGATGGGACGTTTAACCAGAGATCCCGAGATCCGTTATTCACAGAACGACCAGTCCATGGCGATTGCCAGATACACCCTGGCTGTGGACCGCAGAGGCCGCAGAGACAACAACGATGGTCAGCAGACCGCCGATTTTATCGGCTGTGTCGCATTCCGCCAGCAGGCGGAGTTCGCGGAGAAGTACCTGCGCAAGGGTATGAAGATCGCCATCACCGGCAGGATTCAGACCGGCAGCTACACGAACCGCGACGGACAGAAGGTCTACACCACCGACGTCATCGTGGAAGATCACGAGTTCTGCGAAAGCAAGAACGCCAATGTAAACGCGGGCGGATTTGCACCGGCAGCGGACAGCAGACCGACTCCCAGCAGCGCGGTCAGCGATGGTTTCATGAATATCCCGGACGGGATTGACGAGGAACTTCCCTGGAATTAAGCGTTAAGGAATGAATTCCGGCGCGGAACATCAAATTTTCTGATCCGGTTTATCCGAATCAGAGATAATCAGGAGGTAAAACAATCATGGCTTACGATAAAGAGAGAAGAAGCGATTCTCCGGCAAAGCGGAGAGGCGGACGCAGGAGAAAGAAAGTCTGTGTATTCTGCGGCAAGGACAATGTCATTGACTACAAGGACGTCAATAAATTAAAGAGATATGTCTCTGAGCGCGGCAAGATCCTTCCGAGAAGAATCACCGGCAACTGCGCGAAGCATCAGCGCGCCATCACGGTAGCGATCAAGAGAGCACGCCATCTGGCGCTTATGCCCTACATCGCTGAGTAAAACGTTATTTTATCAGATCTAAAAGGCAACCCCGTCAACTGCAGAATGCAGTTGCGGGGTTTTTCCTATCTCACAATCCTCGCGACACATAAGATGTATGCAGATATTCATGTGCTTTCTGTTCATCAAGGAACTCCTCGTACAATTTTGTGACAACGGGATTTTCATGGGATTTTCTCAATGTATCTTTAGAATCCATATCATAGAGAATTTTTGCGCGTCTTTCCGCAATCTGTCCAAAATTAATCATATCAGATGCCTGCCGGGTCTGACCGCCTCCGTTGACACATCCACCGGGGCAGGCCATAATCTCTACAAAATGATACTCCGCTTCCCTATTCTTGATGGATTCCAGTATGTTAGCGGCATTTTTCAAGCCGGATACAACAGCAACCTTCAGCTGTTGATCCCCCACACGATATTCTGCCGTTTTAATTCCTTTTGTGCCACGGATCTCTTGAAATTCAAGGGAAGGTGCTTCCTTTTGAGTTATCATCTCATAAGCGGTCCGGAGAGCTGCTTCCATAACGCCGCCTGATGCACCAAAAATCTTTCCGGCGCCGCTAGACTTGTTAAAAAGTGTGTCAAATTCTCCCTCTGGCAAATCGCCAAAGCATATTCCCGCAGACCCTATCATTCTTCCCAACTCACGGGTAGTAATGACTATATCCACATCCGGGAAACCGGCTGCATTCTCATCCTCCCGCTTGATCTCGAACTTTTTCGCGGTACAGGGCATAACGCTGACCACCACAATATCCTTTGCCGGAATGCCAATGTTTTCGGCATAGTACGTCTTTATCAGTGCCCCCAGCATTTCATGGGGAGATTTGCAGGTTGACAGATGATCGATAATTTCCGGATTATAATGTTCACAATACTTGATCCAAGCAGGACAGCAGGAAGTAAACAGCGGCAATTTTTCACCTTCCTCCAGCCTTTTAACCAGTTCCTTTGCCTCCTCAACTATAGTAAAATCTGCACCAGTGTTGGTATCAAATATCTTATCAAATCCTAGCATTTTTAATGCTGTTACCATCTTGCCCTCCACTCCGGTACCCACAGGAAGCCCAAAATATTCGCCCAGACCAGCACGGACAGCCGGTGCAGTCTGAACAACCACATACTTTGAAGGGTCTGAAATATAGGAAAAAACGGCATTATATTCTTGTTTTTCATATAGCGCACCTGTAGGGCAGACATTGATACACTGGCCGCAGGATACACAGGTGGTTTCACCCAACCCCATATCAAAAGGAGAACCAATATATGAATCATTCCCTTTTCCATGTACTCCAATCACACCTACGCCTTCCACTTCCCTACAGACAGCTACACAGCGGCGGCACATGATACATTTATTATTATCTCTTACCATATGAACAGCAGAATCGTCTACCTCATAACGCTTCTCCCTGCCCTGACAGCCGGATGCATCATCAATCCCATGTTCATGGCACAATTTCTGCAATTCACATGAATTATTTCTGACACAGGTTAAGCATTTCTGTTCATGGTTTGCCATAATCAGCCTCAACGTACTTTTTCTTGATTCCACCACCTGAGATGAATGGGTCAGGATTTCCATTCCTTCCCGCACCTCTGTGACACAGGATGTAACTAGTTCCTCTTCCCCCTTTACCTCGACGACACACATTCGGCAGGAGGCAATTTCATTAATTTCTTTCAGCCAGCACAGAGTGGGAATTTTTATATTCG
Organism: Lachnospiraceae bacterium; assembly: GCA_020860745.1. Lineage (GTDB taxonomy): Bacteria > Bacillota > Clostridia > Lachnospirales > Lachnospiraceae > Eubacterium_I. Next base: position 10,993 of record JAJBTR010000194.1, read on the forward strand.
CCATCCTTGCAACTTTCAGAATACTGGTTCCTTCTGGCACAATTACCGGAATACCATTTATTTTAATTTGAACTTCAAGCATACCACACCTCCACTATTCTTTCGATATTGCACCCACCGGACAATATTTCATACAGGTTCCGCATGCAACACATCTGTCATTATGAATGACTTTTATTTCATCCTTACGTTCAGTAATACACATAACCGGACAGGAAGCAGCACATACGCCACAGCCTTCACAGAGTGTCTCGTCAATTATGTAATCCACCAGTTCCTTACATACTCCGCCCGGACATTTTTTATCTTTTATATGTCTCAGATACTCGTCGCGGAAATACAAAAGACCGGAAATTACCGGATTCACAGAACCTTTTCCTAAGCCGCACAGAGAATTTTCCCTCACATAGGAAGCAAGCTGCTCCAGCTCCTCTAAATCATCCATAGAGGCTGTACCATCTGCTTTGTTATGTATTTTTTCATAG
>JAJBTR010000127.1 GCA_020860745.1 Lachnospiraceae bacterium
TTTGAGCTTAGTGATAAAGCGTGCAAAGCTGTCAACGTGCTTGCACGATTGACGAGCGGCGAAATGGATCGTGATGTAATCACGATATAAAAATCGTAAAGATGGAGGGCAGTATTTTGAAACTGGACATGGAAAAAGTAAGCGCATATGAACTCTGCCAGCACAAGTCCCTGACCGATATCCACTCGGAGGGATATTATCTGGTGCACAAAAAGACGGGGGCGAAAGTAGTAGCAGTCACAAACAACGACCCGAATAAGGTGTTTTATATCGGCTTCCGGACGCCGCCGCGGGACAGCACAGGCGTGCCTCATATTATCGAGCATTCCGTGCTCTGCGGCAGTGAGAAGTTTCCACTGAAAGACCCGTTTATCGAGTTGGCGAAAGGTTCGCTGAATACATTTTTAAATGCCATGACTTATCCGGACAAGACGGTATATCCGATTGCCAGCTGCAATGACAGGGATTTCCAGAATCTCATGGATGTCTACATGGATGCGGTGCTTCATCCGAATATTTATAAGGAACAGAATATTTTCCGGCAGGAGGGCTGGCATTATGAAATGACCTCCCCGGAGGATGACCTGACGCTCAACGGCGTGGTATACAATGAGATGAAAGGTGCGTACTCCAGCGGCGATTCTGTGGTGGAGCGGGGCATTATGAATGCCCTGTATCCGGATACCCCTTACAGCAATGAGTCGGGCGGCGACCCGGATGTGATTCCGGATCTGACATATGAGCAGTTTCTGGATTTTCATGCGACGTACTACCATCCGTCCAATTCCTACATCTATCTCTACGGTGATATGGATGCGGCGGAAAAGCTGGCCTGGCTGGATGCGGAGTATCTTTCCCACTATGAAAAGCTGGAACTGGATTCCTCCATCCCGGTGCAGCCAGCCTTTGATGCTCCCGTGAAAAAGGAACTGAGCTATTCGATTTCCAGCGGGGAGAGCGAGAAAAATAATACGTATCTGAGTTATAACTGGTCTGTGGGAACCGCGCTGGATCCGCTGCAGTATGTGGCGTTTGACATCCTGTCCTATGCGTTGCTGACAAGCCAGGGGGCTCCGGTCAAGCAGGCGCTGATTGATGCGGGCATCGGCGAGGATATCTACGGCGGGTACGACAGCGGCATTCTGCAGCCTACGTTTTCCGTGATCGCAAAAAATGCGAACGCAGAGCAGGAGGAGGAGTTTGAAAGAATTATCCGGAATGTTCTGGCCGCGCAGGTGAGGGACGGTATTAATAAAACGACGCTGCTGGCGGCAATCAACGGGGCGGAGTTTAAGTTCCGCGAGGCCGATTTCGGGCGGATCCCGAAGGGACTGATGTTCGGCCTGCAGATGATGGACAGCTGGCTTTATGATGGGGAGCAGCCGTTCCTTCATATGGAAGAGCTGCGCATGTATGAGGAACTGCGGCAAAAACTGAACACAGGGTATTTTGAGGAACTGGTGCAGACTTATCTGCTGGACAATCCTCATGCGGTGAAGCTCTGCGCGGTTCCCCGGAAGGGTCTGAATGCGCAGAAGGATCAGGCATTACAGGAAAAATTAAATCAGTATCGGGATTCTCTCGGCGCAGAGGAGATCGGCAGGCTGATTGAAGATACCAGAAAACTGGAAGAGTATCACGAGACGCCTTCCACGAAGGAAGAACTGGACACAATTCCGCTTCTTTCCCGGGATGATATGAAAAAAGTTTCCGATCCGTACAGCAATGTGGAGGAGACGGCGGGGCAGATTCCGTTCCTCTGGCATGACTATGACACGAACGGAATCATCTATCTGGATTATCTCTTTGATGTCCGCCATATTCCGGAGAAACTCGTGCCTTATCTGTCTGTTTTAAAGATGTATCTGGGACGGCTGGATACGAAGGACTATCCGTTTGTGGACCTGACAAATGAGATCAACTTCTACACCGGCGGAATCTCGGCGGATGTTATGGTTGTTGCTGTCACGGAGGGCGAGCGGGAATATGAGGCAAAATTTGAGATCCGCATCCGCACACTGGAGGCGAATCTGACAAAAGCCATGGAGCTGGCGAAAAGCATCATGACGGATACTCTGTTTGAGGATGAGAAGCGGATGTACGAGCTGCTTGCCATGACAAAGTCCCGCCTCCAGTCGGATCTGCGGGAGGGAGGTTCCGTGGCGGCAATGCGCAGGGCGATGTCCTGTTTTACGCGAAGAGAAAAATATAACGATCTTCTCGCCGGTATCGGACAGTACCGGCTGCTGGAGGAGCTTGTCTCTTCTTATGATGCGGAAAAAGATGACCTGAAAGCGGCGATGCGCAGTCTCGTGGAGCAGATTATGCAGCCGTCTAATCTGACGGTGAGCTGCACCTGTGAGCGGTCCGGTTTTGACCTGGTGAAAGCCAATGCGGCGCTGATTGCGGACGGTCTCCGTGCAGATACGGAAAAAACCGAACAGACGCTGACTCTGCCTGATCGTGCTAATGAGGGATTTATGGACGCCTCCCAGATTCAGTATGTGGCGCTGGCGGGCAATTTTAACAAGTCCGGCATCCCTTACCGGGGCGCGCTGCGGGTTTATAAATGTATTATGAATTATGAATACCTGTGGCAGAATATCCGCGTCCGGGGCGGCGCCTACGGCTGCGGGACGAGCTCCTGGAGAACCGGCGATGTGGCGTTCTATTCCTACCGTGATCCGAATCTGTCAAAAACGCTGGAGGTTTACCGCGGTGTGGCGGATTATCTGCGCAGCTTTGATGTGGATGAGAGGGATATGACCCGCTATGTCATCGGTGCTTTCAGTGAGATGGATGCGCCGCTGACGCCGTCGTCTATGGGAAGAAGATCGCTGACGGCGTATCTGTCAGGTACTGCGTATGAGATGCTGCAGCAGGAGCGCGATGAAGTGCTTACCGCTGATCAGAAGGCAATCCGCGGACTGGCTCCGCTGATGGATGCAGTGCTGGAGGATGCGTATATCTGCGTGATCGGCAATGAAGAGAAGCTGCGGGAAGAGGCAGGGATTTTTGATTCGTTAGAGGCATTGTAGACGGCTGCGGGGGATGCTTTCAGCATATTTATGGGAAATCGGAGCAATGTTCTGACAAACTAAGCGCTGCCTTAGAGGTTTGCGGCAAGAAACCTGTCAGAAAGAAATAATCGGAGGTTTTATGAATGAGCAATTAAAATCCGGCTTTGTCACACTGATCGGCAGGCCAAATGTAGGAAAATCCACTTTGATGAACCGGATGATCGGGCAGAAAATTGCCATCACCTCGAAGCGGCCGCAGACGACGCGCAACCGCATTCAGACGGTGTACACGGACAATGAGCGGGGACAGATTGTCTTCCTCGACACGCCCGGTATCCACAAGGCGAAAAACAAGCTGGGCGAGTACATGGTTACGGTGGCGGAGAATACGCTGAAGGACGTGGATGTGATACTCTGGCTGGTGGAGTCTACCACGTTTATCGGCGCGGGGGAGCGGCATATCGCGGAGCAGCTGGCCCGTGTGCAGGTGCCGGTGATTCTGATCATCAACAAGACGGACACCGTGAAGCATGAGGAAGTTCTGAAGTTTATTGACGCGTATCGCAGGATTTACGATTTTGCGGAGATCATACCGGCTTCCGCCCTGAAAGGGGAAAATACGGATGTGATTCTGGATATGATTTTTAAATATCTGCCTTACGGTCCCATGTTTTACGATGAGGACACCGTCACGGATCAGCCGGAGCGGCAGATTGTGGCGGAGATTATACGCGAGAAGGCGCTTCGTTCCCTGGATGAGGAGATTCCCCACGGTATCGCGGTGACCATCGAGACGATGAAGCGGCGCCCGAAAGGAAATATGACAGACATTGAGGCGACGATTATCTGCGAAAAAGATTCTCACAAGGGAATTATCATCGGAAAAGGCGGCGCGATGCTGAAAAAAATCGGCAGCGCTGCCCGCAGGGACATTGAGGAGATGCTGGAGGGAAAGGTCAATCTGCACCTCTGGGTGAAGGTGCGGAAGGGATGGCGCGACAGCGATGTCCAGATGAAAAATTTTGGATATGATCCCAAAAACGTATAGCTGATTTTTTACTGCGCATCCTACTTATAGTAAAACGGTTCTGCACAGCAGCAAAAAATATAGACACAGGAAGCTGCTTATGTGACATAAGGGCTGCCGGGACGATCGGTATTCTGATATGTGGAATGGTTTTTACCTGGGTGAAAAGGGGGATGTGCGATGAAAGAGCAAGAGTGGCTCTGTTTTGAGAAAAGCGGAAGGGTCTCGGATTATCTGACCTACTGCCAGAGCAGTGCCGGAAGATTCTGTGAGTACGGAACAAAAGATTCGGAAAGATGTGAGAGACGGGATGCGGCAGACTTGTACCCTGACAGGGATGATTTTAAAGTCCGCTCCTGCGGGCGAGTATGATAAGAGAATTACGATACTTACCAGAGAACGGGGGAAAGTTACCGCTTTTGCAAGGGGCGCCAGGAGGGCGAAAAGTTCCCTGCAGGCGGCGACGGACCTGTTTTGTTTCGGGAAATTTGAAGCATATGAGGGACGGGACGCCTACACGGTAGTGAGAGCGGAAATCCGCAATTATTTCCGCGAGTTACATACAGACCTGGAAAAAGTAAGTTACGGCTGTTATTTCCTGGAAGTGGCGGATCATTTTACCCGGCCGGACAATAATGCGTCAGATCAGTTGAAACTCCTCTATCAGACAGTACGGGCGCTCAGTGTCAAAAGTCTGGATCCCCGGCTGGTGCGGCGCATTTATGAACTGAAAACACTTGTCTTTTATGGGGTTGGCCCCCAGGTCTTTTCCTGTGTCTCCTGTGGAAAAAGGGAAGACCTTTGCGTGTTTTCCCAGAGACGGCACGGGATGCTCTGCGGCGCGTGCTGCGGGAAGGAGGCAGAACGGGCAAAAACGGACTGTGGCAGGACGGCAGAATGGGCGAAAACGAACGATGGCAGGACGGCAGAACGGGCGAAAACGGCCGGAAGCTGGGCAGCAGGCCGGAGAAAAGAAAACGGCCGGAAGCTGGGCGCGGCATCTCTCTACACATTGCAGTACATTGTCTCTTCTCCTGTGGAAAAACTGTACACGTTCATGGTGACGGATGAGGTGTTGGCGGAGGTCAGCGCTGTTGTGGAGCAATATATGGCGCCGTATGTAGACCGGGAGTTTTACTCATTATCTCTTTTGGAGTAACGTTTGGACTCAGGTCAGACTGATGTCCGCAGCCTGGGTATTGCCTGCGCTATCGTATATCTGATGTTAAAATTTTTTTAAAGGAAAGGACTTGTCAAAGTCCTTTTTGGTGTGTACACTGATAAAGACGTGACTTTTCGGTGTGCAGAAATGATTTCTGACGTTAATTGGAGAAATTCTCATTCTGGTTTCTGGGGAACGGGTACTTGCTGAAGTGAATTATGCAGGGAAATACCTGTCCGTGTCAGGGAGGTAACTATGAAAATAAAGACAGCAGTTTTGCCGCTTCTGGCGGTTTCCTTATGTATGCTGACATCCTGCGGCAGCACCGCAGTGACGGAAAACACGATAGAATTGAAAAAGGGCGGAAAGGTCGTCGAATATATCGTGGAGGATTTTGAGGCATCTTATTATGATGCGGATGAGATGAAGTCCTTCATTGATGCGCAAGTGGAAGCTTATCTGGAGGAGAGCGACGGAAGTATCAGGGTATCCAAAGATAAAGTGGAGGATGGGGTTGCCTATGTGACGATCACCTACGACAGTGCGGATACGTATGCGGATTTCACCGGTACGATATTCTTTGCCGGAGATGTATTGCAGGCACAGGTGGCCGGATACGACTTTGATACGGATTTCATCTCCTCGGATGATGCGGCAGTGCAGGATGAGGAGTCTTCAGCGGATACGGAGGAAGAGACCGGCAACGCAGATGAGGACAATTTGTCGGATGAAACGGAGGAGGGAGAGGATCCCTCTGATGCCAGCGGCGATTTGGAGGATGAAGAAACAGAGGAGAATACTTCTTCTGATGAAGAGGAAACAGTGAAGGATGAGTCTTCGGCCGATGCAGAGGAGCAGGAAGAAACTTCTTCTGAGATAGAGGGGACGATTACCGTCGCTTCGTCTGTTATTTCCGCCAGCGTGGTGCTTGAGGATGATGACCTGAAGGTTCTGATTATCGATACGGATGTCACTGTCATCGTTCCGGGGACGATTCAGTATGTTTCGGCCGAGGGCGTCACGATTACCGGCAGCAATACGGTATCTGTACAGATTTCGGGCGGCGCGCCGGCGTATATTATATATGAATGATACCAGGGTCAATATGTTATAAAGGCATTGCCCCAATATCATCGAATAAGAGAGAAAGGAATTCAGTTATGGAAAAAACAATGGAAAAAATTGTCGCTCTGGCAAAGTCCAGAGGCTTTATCTACCCGGGCTCGGAGATTTACGGCGGCCTGGCCAACACCTGGGATTACGGCAACCTGGGCGTCGAGCTCAAGAATAATGTGAAAAGAGCATGGTGGCAGAAGTTTATCCAGGAGAGCCCTTACAATGTCGGCGTGGACTGCGCCATCCTGATGAACCCGCAGACCTGGGTGGCGTCCGGGCATCTGGGCGGATTTTCCGATCCGCTAATGGATTGCCACGAGTGCCATGAGCGTTTTCGCGCGGATCAGGTGATTGAGAATTTTGCGGCGGAGCATGAGATTGATCTGGGCGGTTCCGTGGACGGTTGGTCCCAGGAGCAGATGAAGGATTTTATTGAAGAAAACAATGTATGCTGCCCGACCTGCGGCAAGCATAATTTTACCGATATCCGTCAGTTTAACCTGATGTTCAAGACATTCCAGGGAGTTACTGAGGATGCAAAGAATACCGTTTATCTTCGGCCGGAGACGGCGCAGGGTATTTTTGTCAATTTTAAAAATGTGCAGCGGACCTCCCGCAAGAAGATTCCGTTCGGCATCGGCCAGATCGGAAAGTCTTTCCGAAACGAGATTACGCCTGGCAACTTTACGTTCCGCACCAGAGAATTCGAACAGATGGAACTGGAGTTTTTCTGCGAGCCGGATACCGATCTGGAGTGGTTTTCCTACTGGCGGGAATTCTGTATCAACTGGCTGAAGTCCCTTGGCATGAAAGACGAGGATATGCGCGTCCGCGACCATGAGAAGGAGGAGCTTTCTTTCTACAGCAAGGCGACCAGTGATATCGAGTTCCTTTTCCCCTTCGGCTGGGGCGAACTCTGGGGTATCGCAGACCGCACGGATTATGATCTGACCCGCCACCAGGAGACATCCGGTGAGGATCTGACCTATTTTGACGATCAGAAGAATACGAGATACATACCGTATGTCATTGAGCCGTCCCTGGGCGCGGACCGTGTGGTCTTAGCGTTCCTCTGCGGCGCTTATGATGAGGAAAATATCGGCACGGAGGAGAAGCCGGACATGCGAACTGTCCTGCATTTCCATCCCGCGCTGGCACCCGTAAAGATCGGCGTCCTGCCGCTGTCGAAGAAGCTGAACGCCGGGGCGGAGCAGGTATTTGAGCAGCTGAGGAAAAAATATAACTGTGAGTTTGACGACAGAGGAAATATCGGCAAGCGCTACCGCAGACAGGATGAGATCGGCACACCGTTCTGTGTGACCTACGATTTTGAGTCGGAGGAAGATCAGGCGGTGACTGTCCGCGACCGTGATACCATGGAACAGGTGCGGATTCCGATTGCGGAGCTGGACGCTTACTTTGCAGAGAAGTTTGCATTCTAGTACAGCGTTTTTAGCATGATTTGGGAAGTGCCGGAGAATATCACCGGCTTTTCCTGGTTTGTCTGCTGAGAAAACTTTTCGGGAAGATAGGAAACTTTAAGGAAAATAAACAGAGACAGTATTTTTATGAGGGTTGCAGCTGTTCCGTTCTTGGATAAAGATGGTACAGGCGGCAACCCTTGTGTTTTTTTCTTCGGACATTTCCGTAATTTCTGTTAAATCTGTTGTTTTCTGGAAAATTTATGTTAGAATTATAACGATTATAACTAACAGGAGGAACGAAACTATGGCGAAATGGGTTTACTTATTTAGTGAAGGCAACGCGGATATGCGCGAGCTCCTCGGCGGAAAGGGAGCGAACCTGGCGGAGATGACCTCTCTCGGTCTTCCGGTACCGCAGGGTTTTACCATCACTACAGAAGCCTGCACCCAGTACTATGAAGACGGACGCGAGATCAATGATGAGATTCAGGGTCAGATCAACGAATATATCGTGCGAATGGAGGACATTACCGGCAAGAAGTTCGGCGATGCGGAGAATCCGCTGCTTGTATCTGTCCGCTCCGGCGCGAGAGCTTCCATGCCGGGCATGATGGATACGATTTTAAACCTCGGGCTGAACGAGACGGTGGTCAATGTTCTGGCGAAGAAATCGGGCAATCCCCGTTGGGCGTGGGACTGCTACCGGAGGTTTATCCAGATGTATTCTGACGTTGTGATGGAGGTCGGGAAAAAGTATTTCGAAGAGCTCATCGATGAGATGAAAGCGAAGAAAGGCGTCAAATTTGACGTGGAGCTGACGGCGGACGATTTAAAAGAGCTGGCCGGACAGTTTAAGGCGGAGTATAAGAAAGTGCTCGGAGAGGATTTCCCGGATGACCCGAAAGAGCAGCTGATGGGCGCGATCAAGGCTGTGTTCCGTTCCTGGGACAACCCCCGTGCGAATGTATACCGCCGCGACAACGATATCCCGTACTCCTGGGGTACGGCGGTGAATGTTCAGAGTATGGCGTTCGGCAATATGGGCGACGACTGTGGTACCGGCGTTGCGTTTACCCGCGATCCGGCTACCGGCGAGAAGAAGCTGATGGGTGAGTTCCTGGTAAACGCGCAGGGCGAGGACGTGGTTGCCGGTGTCCGCACACCGATGCCCATCGCAAAGATGGAGGAGGAGTTTCCGGAGGCTTACGCACAGTTTGTCCGCGTGTGCGATATTCTGGAGAAGCATTACCGTGATATGCAGGATATGGAGTTTACTGTGGAGAACCGTAAACTTTACATGCTGCAGACCAGAAACGGCAAGAGGACGGCTTTCGCCGCGTTAAAGATTGCCTGCGACCTGGTGGATGAGGGCATGCGCACGGAGGAAGAGGCGGTTGCGATGATCGAACCGCGCAACCTGGATGCTCTGCTTCATCCGACCTTTGACGCAGCGGCGCTGAAAGCGGCGGAACCTATCGGAAAAGCGCTTGGCGCAGCGCCCGGCGCAGCCTGCGGAAAGATCGTATTTACGGCGGAGGACGCGGAAGAGTGGGCGGCCAGAGGTGAGAAAGTCGTGCTGGTGAGACTGGAAACATCCCCGGAGGACATCACAGGCATGAAGGTATCCCAGGGTATTCTGACCGTGCGCGGCGGCATGACATCCCACGCAGCGGTGGTTGCCCGCGGTATGGGTGCGTGCTGTGTTTCCGGTTGCGGCGATATCGTGATGGATGAGGCAAACAAGAAGTTTACGCTCGGTGGCAAAGAATACCATGAGGGAGATATCATTTCCTTTGACGGTTCCACCGGCTGCATTTACGACGGCGCGATTCCTACTGTGGATGCCAAGATCGCAGGTGAGTTCGGCAGAATTATGTCCTGGGCGGACAAGTTCCGTACTATGAAGGTGCGCACCAATGCGGATACGCCGGTCGACGCGAAGAAAGCCCGTGAGCTGGGCGCGGAGGGCATCGGCCTTTGCCGTACCGAGCACATGTTCTTTGAGGGCGACAGAATTGACGCGTTCCGTGAGATGATCTGTGCGGACAATGCAAAGGACAGAGAAGCGGCTCTGAATAAGATCCTTCCGTATCAGCAGGGCGATTTTGAACAGCTGTATGAGGCGATGGAGGGAGACCCTGTTACCATCCGTTTCCTGGATCCGCCGCTGCATGAGTTTGTCCCTCAGGAGGAGGAAGATATCGAAAAGCTGGCTGAGGCGCAGGGCAAGTCTGTAGAAGAAATTAAGGCGATCATTGAGAGCCTGAAGGAGTTCAACCCGATGATGGGACACCGCGGCTGCCGTCTGGCTGTTACCTATCCGGAGATTGCGAAGATGCAGACCAGCGCGGTGATCCGTGCAGCGATCAACGTTTCCAAAGCGCATCCGGACTGGAATATCGTTCCGGAGATCATGATCCCGCTGATCGGGGATGTTAAGGAACTGAAATATGTGAAGAAGTTCGTGGTGGAGACAGCGGATGCCGAGATCGCGGCGGCCGGTTCTGACTTAAAATATGAGGTCGGCACGATGATCGAGATCCCGCGTGCGGCTCTGACCGCGGATGAGATCGCAAAGGAGGCGGAGTTCTTCTGCTTCGGCACCAACGATCTGACGCAGATGACCTACGGCTTCTCCCGCGACGACTCCGGCAAGTTCCTTGGCGCTTACTATGATGCAAAGATTCTGGAGAACGATCCGTTTGCAAAGCTTGATCAGGTCGGCGTCGGCAAACTGATGGAGTTGGCGATTAAGCTGGGCAAGCCGGTGCGGCCGGAACTGCACTGCGGTATCTGCGGCGAGCATGGCGGAGATCCTTCTTCCATAGAATTCTGCCAGAAGATCGGACTGGATTATGTCAGCTGCAGCCCGTTCCGCGTACCGATCGCGAGACTCGCGGCGGCGCAGGCAGCGATCAGCGAAGCACGTTGATTAAAACCCTCGAAAAACCGCTGTTTATCGGGACTTATAATATTCCAGTGGCCTATATGAAGTCTGTGATAGGGTACTATCATGACGACATAAAGTATTATTTTAAAAATAAGTTAGTGATTAAAGTTGAGTTGGTATAAGGGAAAAGGGGAACCTCCCATTCCCTTATCCTTCCGGAAAAAGACCTGTTCCCATATCCTATATGTACTTAGAATACAATAATTTGGGAGAGGAACAATGCCAAGGAAACCGAAAGACATATACCAGAAATTATCTGATAAGGACGCTCAGATAAGGAAAAGCAGGGTGTGCCTGGCGCAGCTTGAGGAGGAGCGGAACCAGCTGGATAAGGAACGTGAAAGTTTTGAAATGGACCGGATTTTTGAAGCTTCGAAGGAACAGGGCGTTCCGCTAACGGAAGTAATTTCGTTGATTGAAAAGGTACATGCAGAAAAAATTATAAGCCCCCTGTGAAAGGATATATGAGTACCGGCAGGCCTGAAAAAGGCTTGCCGGCTGCTTTTTGACAGGAACATGGCTAAATCATGAAATGACTTACTTTTGTATCCATTAAATCCCTGGCTTAAAAGTCATAATCATCCGGATCCAGCCCCGCCTCCTCGAGAACTTCCCTTCTTTCTTCCTCGTCCATGAATTCCAGGTCGTCCCTGTCGAGCCCGGCCATCTCCAGGCCGTCATCAGATTCATCCTCGTCATCCTCGTCGCTTTCATCTGAGAAAGCATCTGAGAGGATTCCCATTCCAACATGCCTTTCAAACA
>JAJBTR010000156.1:0-673 GCA_020860745.1 Lachnospiraceae bacterium
TTTTGAACATCATCATCAATCTGATCCGCCACAATGTATTCATAATCTGTCAAAAATCCATTCGCCACAAACTCGCTTTCAATATCCTTTTCATTTGTCAAATACACTTTCTTGCTCATTTGTTCTATACTATATCCGCATTTTTCTATCTCGCTCCTTGTATTTTCTCCCTGTTGATCGTTATCTCCCAGTAAGGTCCAATCAATTTCAAGAACTTTCGCCAACTTTACAAATGCTCCTGCGGAACCATTAGTTCTATAACACACCCCGCTTATACCATATTGTTCCAGATTATATTCCAACAATTCAGCACAATAATGTATAATCACGTCCTCTGTCTGTCCTTCATATAAAATCCATTTCCTGGCAAACAATAATTCTCCTCTTGTTCGTTGCACATACGTGTTCAAATCATTCAGTTCCGTTTTTGAAAAAATATTCTGCGTTTCAGCAATGTATCTATCTATTCCGTCTTCTTTGCAACATCCCTTTAAACTATTTATTATTTTGCAATTTTGCAATGGTTCACGTATTATCAGTTCATTATTTGCCTCAGATAATTCAAAGATTTTTCTGTAGTGTTCTACCATTTTTCTGAGACCATCAGATATGTTTGTTAATGGAATTTTTATCACATTCAAAATCCGGATAAATTTTGTAGCCCCATTTACGT
>JAJBTR010000156.1:683-11436 GCA_020860745.1 Lachnospiraceae bacterium
AAACAGACGCAGGTTGAGCAGATCACAATTTTGCAAGAAATAAGGGGAATGTGTGGTTACAACTTTCTGACATTCCAGTTCCTCTAGAACCTTTTCAACTGCACGAATCGCCTGTGGATGCAAGTGTGCCTCTGGTTCCTCGACCATTAGTAAAGCTTCACTGTTTTCATTATTTAATTCCCGAAGTAATATATCTATATATGCTTTAAAAAGTAAAATAGTAGTAACACTTTGCGTTCCCTGTCCATGCTTTTCCAGCGGGAAACTAATATGATTTGTATTACTCAAAACTATTTGTGCTTTGGAAAGTAATTCCCACGATTTCACAGGCAATGCATTAATTGCGACCAGATCATCTCCCTGAAAATCCAACACTTTTTGAACTTCTTCTAAAGAAGAAACCAGCCGGATCAGGTTCTCATCACTCTGTATGATATCCTTATTAAGTTCCTCCATACTATCCTGTAATTCCTTCAGCTTATCCTGTGGAATATTGGCCTTTTTGAGGAATCGCCCCCAAAGTGGCGATCGGCTGCTAAACGTATCATGAATGTTTCTTAAAGCCTGCAAATAAAATACCGGAACCAGCTTATAAAAATCATTCAATTTAACAGGTGCCTGCACGCGCCCGGCAATCTCCTGAAAATCATGATTCAGAAAAGAGCCTTTGCTTTCAAATTCCATTGTCGCAGAATTATACACAGATGAGACTTTAATGATTAAAGCTCCTCGTTCCTTTTCATTCCCTATGAACTGAACTACTTCACCAAAGGTATCCATGATGTATCCATTCCATTCTTCTGGAACTCTTTCCTGAAATATCATGATTATTTCAATTCCATCTGAATCCTTTGGGGATGTGTTATTTTCATCCATATAATAATCGTAGTCCTCAAAAGAGTATCTGCCACTTGTTCTCGTTAATGCAATTCTAATTGCATCCATAAAAGATGTTTTTCCTGCATTATTTTCGCCAATCAATACAGTATCCTTTTCATCCAATTCCACAGTAACATCCTTTAAGCTTCTAAAATTCCTAATAGTAACCGTTTTTAAATACATTTCCCCTATTCCTCCCACATATCATAACCTTCCCAGTTATTATCATGGCCTTTCAAAAAACAAATATTATAATCGCTTCTGCATTTAAATTCTTTCCAGGCTAATATCATAATACATCAGCAGATTCGCATCCTCTTGTATGGTCTGTTCTGGCAAGCGCTCTGCCACGTCTACGATAACCCGGTAGTTTTTCTCTTTCCATAGCCGAGAAAAGCCCACCCGGATAGCTTCGGAGCGGAACAGTTTCAGCTTTCCTTTGCTGTTCATATAGCTCTCGAACTCTTTCCACAAGTTCTTTTCCCGCAGCTTCGCCACGTCGCCCTCTTTGGTGATGTCGGGAATATACCAGCGGCTCTTTTCGTCCTGAATGAAGTTCTCCTCCAGCAGCACTGCCAGTTCCGGCATAGCCTCATAACGATCAACGGACTTGACCTCCTGCATGAACATAGGCTGAAGCTCCGCATAGGTTTTCGGGCCACCAAATTCGTCACTGAGCTGTTGGTACAGCCAGGAAATTGCGGACTTCTCGTTGGTGACAAACAACTCCATCTGAATCGGCTCGACGTCCGTCTTGATGCGGGCGGTGTCGTACTCGTTGACCTGATCTGGCAGGAAGTACATATTATCCCGTTTCAGGAACCGCTCGTCCAGTCCACGATAGAAGTCGGTGGCGTCTAGGGGAACAGGAATTCCCTGCATGATGTGGTAAGCAACCATTCTGTCAAACAACAACTGTGCTTGACGCTCAGCAGCAATCTCGATTTTGTCCCCCTTGATAATAATTGGATTCATTTTCTCAAGGTGTTGTCTTACAAAAAGCCATGCTGTTTCTTCAGTACCTGCTTTGGCGGTTATTTCCCTTCTAAAACTTGCCTTTGGTTTGTATGCAGAAATAACCAAATCTTGTTTTACAGCCATAGCATAACTTAACTGTTTCGTTGTTCCCTTTTTCTTATCCAAAATTCTGACATCTGCAATCACAAAACCAGATGCTTGTATAGCTTCCTGAATTGCGTTCCATACAGCGTTCTGTGAATTGTGAAATTCAACAGTTATCCATCTATTGGGCTTGAGAACCCTGAAATATTCTGCAAAGCCCCTTTTCATTAAATTTTTGTAATCATCTACATTTTTACCCTGCGACGTTGAAATGATCAATTCATTTTCACTGTTCGTATATACTCCAAGCCATGATTCGGAAATAAAATTCAACTCAGAATATATCAAATTATTTCCAAAAGGAGGGTCTGTAAAAATATAGTCGATGCAGTCATCTCCTATCGGCAACTGTGTAATGCTACCTGTTGAAATGATAAAGTTCTCATTTTTACAGGAAAGATCAGAACAAGCCCGAAGGATTTTTTTGATCTTCCTCGTATTGCATCAATCAGGTTATTCTCTTCAAACATCGGAGGCACATATAAAGTGCCTGACAGAGTTCCAACGTGCCTTGTTGCATATTCAGGCATAAATCTGTTGCGAATAGAAGCACGCGGTAAAGAAGCAATAACCATTTCTCGCATCATACTACAATGTTTGTATTTCTGAGCAGATTCAAATAGTTCAGAAAGGACTATCAAATTTCTCTTTGTGTAAAAGTGATGAACTCTCGTTATTCCGTTGTGATACCCTGCACGCCAAAATTCTCCCCATTCGCTACCCTTGAACATCATTTTTTCGGTTGGATACCACTTAGAGGAAGAGAGCTCGATTTTATCCAGCAGGGCAAAATCGTCCTCATCTGGACTTTTTTCATAATTTTTTCCACCATATGAGTAAAAAATCTTGATGGGCTTTCTTTCAACACGTGATACCTGTTCACCGCAAATTGGATCATACACCAACTGCATACTTTTAATAAAATCTGACTTGTCTGCTTTCATTTCACAATTAAGGCATTTCACAATTCTATCTTTGGGCTTCACCCCTGAAGCGGTAGTTAAATCATAAAACAGCATACTTTTGCCGCAATGCGGACAAATTACGACCTGACTCCACACAGAGTAATTAATACTACCCTTTTGCTGCGGGCAATGCCACGTTTCATAAACCCAACCAACTTTTTCTTGCGCTTCTTCTAACCATGCATCTAATTCTTCACTCAATTCATAAGCGTTAGCTTCTCTATTGCAATTGTACGCAATAAAAGTTGCCACAGGTGATAAATCATTTAGAATAACTTTCCTTGCTCCGACGGTAGTGCCTTCCTTTCCAAAAAGAGACAGCAAGTCATCCTCTGACTTGCACGATTGTGACGCAACACCTGTCATACCTGTCCCACAATATGCATCCAGAACAATATCTCCAGGTTTTGTGTAATGCTGAATGTATTTTTTTATAGCACGATACGGCACTTTCGTGTGATAACTATGCGCCATATATATCGGATCACTCTTACCTTCGCTTACATCTGAAGCAAATGGATCGCAACTATAACTATCTGTTTCCTCGTCATAAGGTGTTCCATTCATCCGTACAAATTCTTTTAGGAAAGGATTGGGACAAGCTGTATAAAAAGGTGCATCTGACATAGCTATAATACTCTCATCAGATCCAACCGGGAAACCCTCTATGTGTCGAACTTTATCAATATCCTCTTTTGTTAACTTATGAGGCTCCATTTTTTTCGCTCCCTTCTAGTGCTAAATTGAGCCGATTGCATTCATTCTCATCAATTGTTTTTCCGGACACAATATATGGAGAAAATGCAATCCCACATTTTTCTAATGTGACCGGCACCTCAAAAAATTCTACCTCCCTCAAGACAATGCAGCCAAGGTCAACATCTTTTGTTCTGTAAATTGCCTGAAGACTTTCAAAGAAATCATTCTCATCTTGATAGCCAAGCAAACTACCGTATTCTTCCCACGCAGACATGGCAGACAGAACACGCCACTCATCAAATTTACCACGGCCCACAATATATCGTCTTCCGCCAATAGATTTTTTCTTGAGAAAGAAAAAAATACTCCCCTTTTTCAAGTGCCTTAAACACAGTTCTCTTTCTCCAAAACACAGCCCGGGAAGATTTGGAGGATTGCAAACAATTACACCAGTCATCATTTGCTATACCTATATACCCGTTCAAATCATACCTCGCTTTCATGTAAATCCACGCTCAATCCCTGCTCTAATTCCTCTATCGTAGGCAGCGTACCTTTAAAATCTTTCGGCATCAGTGCATTCAGTTCATACTCGGAAATCCCAATCGGTTCCGTAGATGTTTCAACCGCATATTTTGCCAGTACATTATCTTTCGTCTTGCATATAAGAAGACCTATCGTCTGCGTATCATCAGGTCCTTTCAAGGAATGATTTACCGCTGATACATATGTGGCTGTCTGCGAAATGTATCCCGGTTGAAATTCCACTACCTTCACCTCAACAACTACATAACAATGGCGCCTTATATTATAAAACAGCATATCACAATACTGCTCTGTATTCCCAACCTGTAACCGATATTCCCTTCCCACAAAAGCAAATCCTGTCCCAAGTTCCATGAGAAAATTCTGCACATTATCCATCAGTGCGTCTTTCAATTCTTTTTCATCATACCCTTCACGGATTGTGACAAAATCAAAATTATAAGGATCTTTTGTTATTTCCTGCGCCAGAGCACTGGTTTCCTTCGGCAAAGTATATTGAAAATTAGTCACTGCCTTTCCCTGACGTTCATATAAATTCGTATCAAGGAAATTCAGAAGAACCGCTCTCGACCAATTGTTTTCAATAATTTTATCAACGTAAAAATCAACTTTTTCCGGATTATCATGACACTTATCGATCAGCAGCTTTATATGTCCCCATGGAATCATAAAAACCTTGTTTGATGCCATTTGAAATTGTTCCCCAACTTGAGGAAAAATTTGATTTTCCTTATTCTCCAGTAATTGTTCCCCAAGTTGGGGAACAATTGAGATATCCTTAAAAAGTTCATAAAATCGCATCATATAACGTAGATTTGTTGGCGAAAATCCTTTTGCATTGGGAATCATATCTGCCATGTCCATGCTCAGATTTTTGAAGAATTGATTTCCCCATTTGCTGTTCGCATGCCGCTCTGTAATATCTCTTCCCACAGACCAATAGTACATCAGCATCTCGTTATTGACACGAATCGAAGCCTTAATCTGGCTTACCTTGTATCGATTTCCAAGCTCCTGTATCCAGCATCGATATTCTTCATCGTTTCGCAATAATTCGCTCATCAATTCACCTCTCCCATTTTTGGTTTTAAGGATTTTCCTCACTTTCCTTCCGCTTCACCACAATGCGGAGTTTTCCAGCGTCTTTTCCCTTGGTATATGCGGCAATCAGCTCGCTGACTTTCGCCTTAAATGCTGTTTCATCCAACGGCGGCAGCTGCTCCAGCTTGTAGACCAAATCGTCCGTGTCGATCACTACCGGCTCAAACCCTTTCAGCAGGGCATTGATGGCCTTAACAAAGAAGTCATCCACACGCTTCGGCAAAGTGCCAGTCTTCAAAAAGCTATCAATGGCTTGACGCTGACTATCGCTGAGATATTCCTTCTGACTGGCCACAATGGGGTCAGAGATGGTGTTTAACAGCATGCTTGTCCATTCAGTCAGCAGATCATCAATTCGAATCTCCAAATTGTCCAGCTGACCATGAATATTCTTTGATTTATCATCTAGCCGATACCCACAATGATGCGGGCAGAAAGGAGTAGCTCTCAATTCAGTAGGCGTCAATTCGTAACAGATAATCAAGTCCGCCATATCCTGTTCAATGGCAGTCAGCTTGGCTCCAGAAAAGATTTCGATACTTCGAAGTTTCCGCAGATTGGAAAGCGTTAGGCTTTCCTGGAGCTTACTCAGGCGCTGGGCATCATCGATGTCCAGGCGCTTTTTCTTGTGGTTTTCAAAGTAGATGTCGATGTATTCCGATTGCAATTTTTCCAGTACAGCAGTAACTTTCTGTGCGGCGGCCTCACCGGTCATGCCCTCAGAGATGTCGTCACGTGTATTGCGGAACACAGTCTTGACGGCTTCCAGCTTTTCTTTGAATTCAACACCCAAATCCATGTACTCGATACTGGAAATGTAGGACACAATGGAAGCACATTCCTTGCGGAAGGAATCGTATTCCATAATAGTCTGCACCAAGGTGATCTGGTTGCTCAGTTCCTCGATCTGCTCACTGGACAGGCCAAAGTTGTTCAGCTTCGCCGGCGTGTTGAACTTGGCAGAGTAGTTGCTGAACTCCTCCTTGACAGCGTTACAGGCATGGTTCATCCGTGTTACCATCTGGGCATTTGCCAGTGGCTCACCCCAAAGTTCAAATCCAGACCTGAGTTTCTGTGAAGCAATCACCGCGGCATTTGCCCGGTTTTGTGCCGCAGTCAATAGCTGCTTCACACCAGCTTCCCGGCTGTTCGGATTGTCCAGCAGAGTTGGGTTGATATCCAATACGTCAAAAAGCTGCTTCAGCTCCGCCATAGCCATCTGAGTGGGGCGAGAGAGATATTTGAACTCATACAGGTCGAATACACTGATCTTCGGCACTTGATCCAGCTCGGATGCAGTGAGCTGTTTCCCCGATTTCAGAGTAATCGTCGCATAACCGGCATAGACAAGCGACAGAAAGATAATCGGTGTAAACAGATAACTCACATGGAACTGTCTGTCCTCAAATTCTCCAGAGTATTTTTCCTCAAAAATGTCGGAGTAATTGATAACCCCCTGGGGCGGCAGCTTTTTCAGTTGGTCGATATAATAGGCGGCATACTTGGAGCCTTCCGGACGGATTTTCTCGCCATCCAAAATTCCAAAACTCTGGAGCATCAGCGCTCCTGGTTGGATCTTGCGTCCGGCAAAGTAGTCGAACGCCTGATGAGCATTCTCTGTCATGTTCTTGCGAGTGATTTTTGTTTTCATCACCGGGAAGTCAGGATACTTCTCGTCAAAGTATTCGTCCAGACAAATGGAAGCGGCCAGGTCAACGGTATCCTTAAAATCCAGGTTCCGATTATAGCGGCCTTTCAGAACTTCAATCATCTGACGCTTTTGCCCCATGTAAGAGACATCAAAACAGGTATTTTTGTTCTCGCCCAGATACTTGATGAGCTTTTTGCGCACCATAGCAGCCTTATTCAAATAGGCATCTTTATCCTTGCCTTCACTGATCTGTGCCAGCGCATTGGCTGCGGCGAACATGCTCATCTGTTCCTTAAACTCCGCAGTAGACTTAAAGAACAGATATACTTCATCTCGCAGATTCTTCACGCTGACAGCGCCAGCACCATAAGGCGGCATGATATGAATATAGAAGTCACGCTCCGGCTGGGCCGTGCTGCGCTCTCCGGGCAGACCCAGAAACAGATAGCCCTCCCGGAAGATGTTATGGGAATCCCAATTCAGATCTCGTTGGTAAATTTCAAAGCCGGGGACATATTGCTTTTCCTCCCAATCCAGACAGCTGTAGATTAACTGGTAGAAATAGCGATTAAACTCACCGTCTGCCATGATGGAGGCTTTCTGCTTGATTTTTTCGTCATAATCGACGACCTTATCCACGTCAATGTAATACTGATTGTTCGCATCATTGTAAATGATGAACTGGCCGGACACTGTAGTCATAATATCCCGCAGGGTGGTCTTGATGAGCGACAGCAGGAAGTCAGCGTCCTGCTCCGGCATCGGCAGAAACAGACACAAATCGTCCTTGAGATTTTCAGCAGTCAAACCAAACTGAACGTCCAGACCGTTTGTAGTCAAACGATGAGCACTCAAAGCATAAATGATCTGCCTTGCAAGCGGCTTATATGCAGGCTTGGGGAACGACCGCTCGATGATTTCCTCCAACTGGCCGCTGGCCGTCACTACGCGGTTGATGGTAACATCACTTTTCAACAGGCCGTTGGACTTAATTGCTGGCCAGTAGTTATCAAAGGAAATGATGCCAGGGGCATTCTCCGGCACATCGGTGTCGAAAATGTCCCGAATAGTCAGGGATATATTTTTCAGAATATGACGATTCTCAATCAGATAAATCTTATTGAAAACATCTATGTAAGACGGATGGATAGGAAACAGGTCTACAAACTCATCCATCTTGGACGACATACCGGTATAGAGGTTGCTGAATTTCTCCAGATGTTTGCGGATCAGCGCTTTCTGTTCCGGTGTTTTTTTCAAAATACGTTCGGAAACAACATAGGATGTCGCTTCTTTGGTGATAATGGTCTGGGTAAAACGGTCAGAAACGTGCTTCAGCGTGTCGGATACAAAGCTGAAGCGGGGGTTATCAAAGATTTTTTCCTGCACACCAAAAATGACTCGCAGCTTGCTCTTGGAACACATTTCGCCCAGCGCACGGAAAAACTCCAGATCAAGAACGATCTGCCGCTCATCACGAGATGTGAGGTAGCTCAGAAACTCGTCAACAACGATCAGGTATCCTTTATCCGGGTACTTCTCCGCGAAAGCCATCATCATGTCCTTGATGAGCTTTTTGTTATCACGGACAGTGCTGAAATCAGGAGTTTCAAATTCGATGCCACGCCGTGCAAAGTCTTCCTCGATGTAACCGAAGATGATCTCACGCAGGGACATGGTGACACCACCGATCTCAATGCGCAGAACTTCAAACTGTCCGGCGATGCTCTCCATATCTTTGGCAAAGTTCTTGTTCTGGAGATATTGCAGGCAGCCCTTATCATGGGCTACTGTAGAAACCACTGTCATCAGGTGAGATTTACCGGTACCATAATTACCGACAACAAGAACACCCTTGTTGTCTACCATCTCATCCAGGCGAAGCTGATCTATCATGGTGACTTTCAAATTGGAGGCCATGGTGTCGGACATGACATAGCTTTTTACATATTCCTTGGCAACATCTGCATCCTCCGCAGTGACCAGCTGAATGACATCTTCTATAGGATGAAAGCTAATCAATTCTGAATATTTCATCTGTTTACCCTCCCTGAACGCAGGTGACATCATAAGCATCTACGTCGTATTCTTTATAATCTTTATAGTCAATCCCGGCGTATATCAGTTTCCCATCTTGAAGTGTACCTGGCCATATCACACTGAACGGCTTGACCTTACAGTTGCGGATCAGTATTTTTAGCACATCAATCTTATATTCCGGATTGAACAGGACATCAAAATCCTTAATAACTGCTCTGTCCGGCAGTTTGGCCAGTGCTGTTTGAAAACATCTCTCAACCTGGAATGTCCTGCGCGCAGGTTTGTACTGTATCAGCAGCTCAGCCAACGTATAGTTTAAGGGGACGGCCTGATCAATCATACTTTTTGGTGGGTTACAATATATAACCGGCTTCGATAATCCCGTTTGATTCTTTGATGTAAGCATTCTACTTGTGATGACCATGCCCATACTATATCATTCTCCCTATTTTCAAACGTTATTATGATAAATCATATCTTAAGACGTTCTACTAAATATTAACATAGAAAGAACAAATATGGAACTCATTTCGTCATCAAGCAATCAGAAATCCACCAGATAAATCCCCACAGCAATCCTCTTAAAACTCCCTTTCTGGTCTATCCCGCTGATCCTCGCTTTCAGCAGTTTCCCCGCGTCCATCAGCCTTGCGAACACAACATTATCCTTTTCCGGGACATAGCCCAGCTTGCGCCCGTCCTCCGTAAGAACCTGTATTGCATTGCTGTCAAATTTATTATCCTCCCGCCGGAGAATCAGGCTGTCTCCCACCTGGATTGTTTCCAGAGCGCTCTTATCCTGTAAATGCGTCGTCCCCGCCACATAGGAATCAAACAGGTGGATTTCCTTCACCAACGGCTTGATGATCGTCCCCAGGTCGGTATCCTCCACCAGGGAAACCACGCCTTCTTTTTTCACATCTAATTCAAATGCCATGTCATGCTCACCCCGCTTGTCATCAATTCTTCCATGATCGCATCCAGCGTTTTCTCATAGTCTTCGTATTCTTTATATTCCTCTTCAAGCTCCTGCTTCCGTTTTTCCACTGCCGCCGTATCTTCGAAAAATGAACTTATACTGATAGGGATTTGTCTCCTTTATATGAAGGATCTCTTCTCGGATTTCCGCGACCTTTTTATCGATATCCGGGATCTCGATCTCCATATCCCCCATGCCGATTTTTTCCAGTGCACGGCGGATCAGGATCTCCGCATCCTCCAGGTCTTTCAGGCTGTTGGCTGTATATGCAACGGAAACCATCTGCCAAAGTTGCCTCATCTCCGGTATTTTCTCCGTCTGGGGATTGATGTCCGGGTGCAGCGCCTTTGCCAGCTTATGGTACAGCTTTTTAATCTGCTCCAGCGTGCTGCGGCTGATTGTTCGCGTGCTGTTCGCCATATCATTTTCATCTACCATTTCGCGCAGCCTTTTATTATATTCCTTCATCTCCGCATCGATATATTTCTGCAGCGCTGACTAATCAACCGTCTCGCCCCGGTTTTTTGCAACCTGGCAAAAAGCGATCGTCTTTTTCTTTTTTATGCAGGATATTTTCTTTTCGAAAATCTGCAGGATCCGCTCCCCAAATACCCTGGTATACTCCTGCTTCCAGAGAAAACTTTCTTTCCTTACGGCATCTCTTTCCATGAGCAGTTCCTCATATTCACCATATACTTCATTTTTTACCTTTATGATATCCATTTCTTCGCTCATTCAAATCACCTCGAATCCTTCCAACATATCATAGAC
>JAJBTR010000003.1:0-3863 GCA_020860745.1 Lachnospiraceae bacterium
TAAATATTCATAGCAGATCGTTGCACGGTTGCCTGAAACTATATCACGATATCTGCCGCTTAAGTCCATACATATATAGCCAATATCACCGAAACAACACCGCAAAATAGTAAAACGCGCCCGCCGCCTTCCCCAACGCAAACACCAGCACCAGCAGATTCAGCCCCGTCTTCAGCTTTGCCCTTCGAAACAGAATCGGCAAGACATGCAGCACTTCCGCCAGCGCCGTGGACAGACACCCGGCAAAAATCCCGGAGCAGACTCCGTAAACCACGGCAAACCAGCAGCCCCGGCCAAGGGGAATGCCGTCAAACAACTCTATCACGGTTCCGAAGATCCCGCCGACGATCACGGCATTCTCCAGGGCAATCACATGGGAAGTCGCCGCCGCTTTCCCCGCCATCCGCGGGATGATACCCAGGGCGGCAATCAGCGCAAATGTTCCCGCCGCCACCGCAAATCCGCAGACCAGGCCAAGTCCGGTCAACACCAGTTCAGTTATCCGCATCAATTTCTTTTCCTTTTCTGCCGCTGTTTTCGATGTAAGTATTGTCCACATCCTGCTCGTATTTGCGCATCTGTACCTGGATCGGGGTCGGATCGTCGGTGATTTTTTTCCTGCCGATATGGTTGTAAAAGAAAATAATGCCGAAAGCAAGTCCGATACAAAAACCAATCTCCAGCGGGGTAACTCCCATCGGATCCGCTCCTGTCACACGCATATAAAAACGGTCAAATACTTCTCCTACCGAAACATCCTGTATAAATGTCATAATGGTAAATGCAGATCCGAAAAACAATACGACGCACAAAAATGCCGTTTTTGCAAGTTGTGCGCCGCTCTTCTCCCGAACCGGCTCATAGCGCACCACAAAGTCCGGTGCTCCGAGAGAAACAATTTCAAGCGCGGGATAAATTTTATGAATCTCTTCGATGACATCCAGCACAGAGATAACCTGCACCCGGCCGCCCGTCCGTGCCTTCCCCGAAGCTCCTTTTCCCTTTGCATGTTCTGTTGTTTTCGCACCTTTCTCCTTACTCACCGCGCTATGGGTTCCCGGATCTCCGCCGTCAGTTCCGCGGTTCACGGAACCTCCGCCAGCAGTCTTGTTACGCTTATTCCTGTCCGTAAACCATCTGCTGTCCCCGCAGTGAAAACGATAAATCTCCAGCGCTTTCACTTTCCGGAGGATGCCGGCATCCGCGCACTCCGCC
The DNA here is from genome assembly GCA_020860745.1 of Lachnospiraceae bacterium. Taxonomy (GTDB): domain Bacteria; phylum Bacillota; class Clostridia; order Lachnospirales; family Lachnospiraceae; genus Eubacterium_I. The sequence continues at coordinate 1,216 of JAJBTR010000003.1, forward strand.
TCCGCCACATCCTCCAGACGAACCGCGGGTTCACGCACAAGGCTGTTCTGATCCAGTTTCAGATACAGGGTCTGCCCGGCTCCGCTCATGCGTGTTCCCCGCTCTCAAACATTTCGTCCGCGGTGTGTTTGATTGCTCCCATATCATCGCGGATATTTTCAACCGCTTTTTTCATATCGCTGCGGACATTCTCTCCGGCATTTTTGACTCCTTCCGCCACATCACTGGCTGAACGCCGGGCCGCATGCTTTACCTCTGACGCCATATCCCTGATCTCATCCCTGACGCAATCGCAGGCATTCACAAATTTCTCCTTTTTCCGCCGGAAATTATCGGCAATCACACAGCCCATCTCCTCGCCATCGGAATTTTTACTTTTCAGATAATACACCACACCGCCGACCAGAGCCGCGAACAGAATCGTCTCACAGCATTTTTTACACATTTTAAAACACATGACATTTTCTCCTTTTGCTTTCCTGACCCGCCTGTAAAACGGGTTTCTTTTTTCTTCTGATCTTAGTAAGAATTTTTTCGGGTTTTATTATTCTGTAATTATTCAGAAATGTGCAGCATTTTCGAACCTGGTTCCGGATAATTATTATAATACTCTCTGCCGCACTACACCATCTCCCTCAGCTTCCCCAGCAGCTTTTTTTCTCTCCGGGAAACCTGCACCTGCGTCATTCCCAGCAGTTCTGCGATCTCCGTCTGTGTCTTTTCCTGAAAATAGCGCAGACTGATCAGCTGCCGCTCCTCTTTTCCGAGGCTGCTCAGCGCCTGTTCCAGAAAAACGCGGTTGCCCTGCATTTCAATCTCATTCGTTTCATCACGAATCTGTTCCTCCAGCGTCATGTCCTTTCCCTCTTTCCCCGGAACCGACCGGCAGAGGGAATCCACCTCCGTGTTCGCAGAGAGCGCCAGCACAATATCTTCCGCGGGAAATCCTGTCTGAGCTGATAATTCCTCCAGCGTGGCTTCGCGGTCATGTGTGTTCCTCCATTCTTCCGCCGCACGATGTACCCTCCACGCCTGGTTTTTCAGAGTACGGCTCACTTTTATCATGCCGTCGTCCCTCAGGAAACGCCGAATCTCACCAGTGATGAGAGGAACCGCGTAAGTTGAAAACTTCACATCGTAACTCAGGTCAAAATGATCGATGGCTTTGAGCAGGCCGATGCTTCCCACCTGAAACAAATCTTCCGGCTCATACCCGCGGTTTACAAACCGCCGCACGATGCTCCATACCAGACCGATATTGCTTTGTACCAGCGCATCCCGCTCCTCCCGGTTTCCCTCCTGTGCACTGCGTAATTTTTCTCTGATTTCCGCATCGTCTCCGTAACCGGCGCTTGTATTCTTTGTTCCGTATGTAACAGCCTGCCCTTCCTTTTTCTTTCCGTGCACCAGTCCTGCCTCATTCACCACTGTTTCCATCGCCTATCTGATCTCTTTCTGCATCAGAACCCTGGTGCCCCGCCCCGGCGATGATTCCACCTCCACCGCATCCATAAATGCCTCCATGAAAGAAAACCCCATGCCGGAGCGCTCCCATTCCGGCCTGGTGGTGAACATAGGTTCCCTGGCCTTTTCGATATCCGCAATCCCGCATCCTTCATCCGTAATTGATACAACAAGAATGCGGTCCCAGATGGCGGCATCCAGGAATATTTTCCCTCCTTCCATCCCATACCCGTGAATCACACAGTTTGTCACCGCCTCAGAGACCGCGGTCTTCACATCAGCCAGCTCGTCCATCGTGGGATTCAGAGGTGCGACAAAGGCTGCAACCGCAGTTCTCGCAAATCCCTCATTTTCCGGCTTTGCCTCAAACACAATCTGCATTTCATTGACAAGCTTCCTCCTTTGTTTTCCCTCATATTCCACTTTTAATTCCTGTTCCACGCTTATTTTCCTTTCTCTACCCTGCTTTTTTGCTCCTCCTGACATTTTTGTGCTCAAATAAAGTGTCGCACTGCGAAACTTCGCGCGCGAGCGGTTGTACTCGCGGAGCAGACCTGCAGCAAAATCTTACTGTCCCTCCATGCTGATAATCGACTCCAGACCTGACATTTTCAAAATCTGCTCCGGACGGGAAGCCACATTGACCGCCCGGATCTGCCCGCCGGAAAATTTCATGCTGCGGTAGCGCCCCAGGATCACTCCGATTCCCGAACTGTCCATAAACTCTGTTCGGCAAAAATCAAAAACCACCCGACGGATATGATACGTATCCACCAACAGATCCGCCTCCTGCCGGATCCCGTCTGCCACATGGTGATCCAGTTCCCGCGGCAATACAATACAAAGCTCCATACCGTTGATTTTATACTCGCACTCCATAATTTCCTCCCGTATTACAAAAAATGATCCTTACGCGCCCCTACTCAAAATAAAATACCGATTTGCGACAGGTCTGCCCCGTGCGTGGTTACATCTTCACGGAGTGTTTTTATATCATAGGAAATCATGCACTTTAACACTTTACAATATCAAGGTCTTTCCTATGATAAAAAAAGACGCCTTCCCTCTTCAGAAATGACGTCTTTCGTATCTTATTAATCTTCCTGTCCGCAGCGCCTGTTTTACTCCGCTGCCGAATATCCTCTCGCAATCAGATCCGCCGGCCGGAGGGGAGGGGTGGGCTT
>JAJBTR010000003.1:3873-11384 GCA_020860745.1 Lachnospiraceae bacterium
TGTAGAGGTGTTCTTCATCCTGCTGCTGCTGGTGTTCTCCAGTGTGATCTGAAACCACTTCAGCGCATTTTCATAATCTTCCAGATAGTTGTAGGCAAATGCCAGGTAATAGTCGACTTCGCCGTCCTCATAGGAGGTGTCAGTCTCCGCGACGGTCAGAAACTTCTCAATGGCTCCCTCATAATCCTTTGCTACATAAAGCTCTAATCCTTCCTCAAAAGCGGCAGCCATCGTCTCCTCCTGCATGTCGGCAATCATCGTATCATAGAGAGCTTTCCCATTGTCGTCCAGCAGTTCACTGTCCACCTCAGCCAGAAGTTCCGAGGCTGTCGTATAATCCTCCTCTGCATACGATACGTAAGCACTCAGCAGACTGGAATAATTCTCCACCTGACTCTGCGCGGAATCGGTCGCCGTCTCAGAACTGGACAACTGCTCATTCAGCGATTCGATTTCATCCTCCAGGCCGGATATCGTCTGCTCCCGGGTAGATATGGTCTGATTCGCCTCCACAAGCTGCGTGGACGCAGCGGAATTAGCCTGCTGCCTCACCTCCGGTATTACCAGAAAGCAGACCACAGCAATGCCAATGGCTGCGCCGATCAGGAGGCTGACCACAGTCTTCACCGCAGAATTGTCTGTAAACTTTGCCGGGCGGATGATAATATCATTGCCGCTCTGATAAGTGACCGTATCCTCCTCTTCCCTGGAATGCTTCAGCTTGCCATTGGCTTTCAGATGTTCCTTGCACTCCATTTTGTAGCGCATAGTATTGGTATTATTAACATCAATCTTCTCCGCATGCCGCAGCGAACGCATTGCCAGATCATACCGCTCCTCCCGCATATAAAGCAGAGCCAGCAGCTGATGTCCTTTCACCATCCTCGGATTCAGATCAAGCACTTTTTTCAGTTGAATGACAGCAAGATCGTAATTGCCGTCCCGGCAGTAGGTCAGTGACTGATTAAACTTCCTGATCGTCTGATTTGTTTTCTCCAATTCGGATTTGCTCTTCTGGACATTCGCCAAAAAAAGAGGAGGCCGGATTATCCTCCGGCATCATACTTTTGCTGATCACCCACTCACTCAGAGCATTTACCGTCTCTCCCATCTCATAATAAATCAGGCCGAGGAGATTCCTCGCCTCGATATTCTGCTTATTATAGCGCAGACCCATTTGGAGAGAAGCAATGGCTCCGCTGAGATCCCGCACCTGTGCCCGGGACAGACCCTCATTATATAAATGGTTGGAAATCCGGTTTACTTTCTTCCAGATATGGACATCCGCATCACAATCCGGACACACATCGGTATAATCCAGGGATGCGCCGCAATAATAACACCTCATCGCTACACCCCCGTCAGTTCCCGGACTCACGCAGCATTTCCTGCAGAATGTCCATCATATCGGTCAGATCGCGGTTATAAATCGCATCCTCCGCGTCGTCTATTTCCATGCTTGGCTTGAATTTTTTTAACTCTTCATCGAAATCTATCATAACGTCTCCTTCCTGTTATGTCTTTTATACTTAGTGTTATAAAGAAAATCTGACATATGTTTTCATTTACTCTGGTTAGCTAAGATAATTCATCAGCTCTCCTATAAGGTACAGGGAGCCGGTACAAAACAGCCTCTGCCCTGGTTTCTTCCGGCATTGCATAATCCGGAATGCTTCTTTGCAGTCGTCAAAGTTCTCTATCGTATATGCAAGCGGATCGTTTCTGCTCTCCAAAAATAATTGCCGCAGCACTTCCGCCGGAACACCCCGCTCCCCCTTTACTGTAGTGACTGCGGCAGACTCCCATCGGCAGCCGGAAGCCAGAATGCGAACTGAGGCGCACAGATCCTTTTCTTTTACCATGGAAAAGAGAAGCAGCGGCGGGCAGGGATCGTCGGCGGCAAGCAGGCACACTGACTGCACAAATGCTTCGATACCTGACGGATTGTGAGCCCCGTCAAAATAGATTTCCGGAAGCACTTCCTGCATCCGTCCGGGCCACACCGAGGCCGTCAGCCCCAGCTGAATCATAGCGTCATCCATCAGATCAAGCACGCGCATCGCTTCGATGGCAAGCGCCGCGTTTTCCGCCTGGTAACAGGCATGTCCCGGGACGGTCCACGTATGGCATTTCCCATCAGGTCTCATCCTGTCATCCCACGCATCACTCTGCAGATGAACCTGCGCATCACCCAGTGGCCGACACCGCACATCGTTCCGCGACTGACCGGTTCTCATGCTTCCAGACCACTGATCAGGCACTGCCTTTTTTTCTGTTCTATCATAGGCAGATAAAAATGAAAAATCAATACCCTCCTCTTTTATTTCACAATTTTTAATTCTTTTGTTAGAAATGGCATATTGCGGACATCCCAGCTCTGCTGCCCGGCTCCGGATGACCTCCGCCGCTTCCGGTTCTCCCTCCCAGAACACAAGCGGCACGCCGGGCTTTATGATACCTGCTTTTTCCGCGGCAATCTGCGCAAGGGTATCCCCCAATATCTCCGTGTGCTCCAGGCTGCTGGATGTGATCACGGTGAGTACCGGTCGCGGAAAGCTGTTAGTCGCATCCAGGCGCCCGCCCAGCCCCGTCTCCAACACAATATACTCTGTCTGCGCTTTTTCAAAGATTACCATACCCATGGCAAAAATAAACTCGAAAAAGGTAGGATGATTCAGATTATTTTTTACCATCTCCTCCGAGGCCGCTTTCACCTGATCAAATGCCTCCAAAAATCCGGATACTTCGACCATTTTGCCGTTCACCTGAAACCGTTCCCGAATATTCACCAGATGAGGCGAAGTAACCATCGCCGCAGACTGCCCGTTGCAGAGCAGCATATGGTATAAAAAGCAGCAGACACTTCCCTTTCCGTTGCTTCCTGCTACATGGATGATTTTTCGTTCAAAACAGGGATCGCCCAAAAGCGCAAGGAGCTTTCGGGTGTGATCCAGACTGTTTTTTTTCGTAAATTTGGGGAGGTCGTAGAGAAAATCTACGGCCTCCTGCATAGAACTGTTATTTGTTTTCAAAATACTCTTCTCTATGTCTTTTTCTTTCATAAACAGTAACCTTATTTACACAAAACATACCAATACGTTTTTCTACTATGCCCAAAAACCCACCAGTTTGAGAGTTCATCTCATTTAATGGGTATTCTTTTGGTCTGACAACCCACTGTTCTTATGTTTTTACACATTCCGTGGGTATTCTTTTGCTCTGCCAGCCCACTATTCCTGGATTCCAGTATATTCTGTGGGTATTCTCTCGCTTTAACAACCCACTAATTTCAGAATATCATCTGTTAAGTAGGTTATCACTTCTGTTTTCTGCCTACTATTATTGTAATATTCCTACTGTTGTGGGTTGTCATTCTTTTTTTATACATACTTTTTTCACGATTTCCCCGTTTTTGTGGATTATATGGATTTAAATTAATCTATTGCAAGCACATCTGTTATCAGGCAGATACGCTTTTCCCACTCCGAAAAAGCACCGCAAATATCCTACGCAAAACACTTTCATCACTTCGCACCACAAATGTACTGCGCAAAACACTTTCACCACTTCGCACCACAGATGTACTGCGCAAAACACTTTCATCACTTCGCACCACAACAGCCCCCAGTGAACTGGCAACAAGCTTCATCAGCAAACTTATAGCAGGCTCTTCAGCCGCGCTTCCACATCCTCCATCATCGCAGTATATTTCTCCAGCTTTTCTTTCTCCGCAGCGACTTTCTCCGCGGGCGCCTTACTCAAAAATTTCTCATTTTTCAACATGCCGTTGGAACGCGCCAGCTCTTTAACCAGTTTTGCTTTTTCCTTCTGCAGACGCTCCCGCTCTTTCTCCAGATCAACCAGCTCTTCCAGCGGCACATACACCACCGCATTGGGGATAACAACAGATACCGCGTCCTCCGGGATGCCGGTCTTGTCCGGCTGCACATGAATCTCCGCCGCGCTGATCAGGTTGCGGTAGACATCCTGAAACGTATCCAGACGCCTGCAGACATTCTCGTCCTGGGACACCACATAGTAGCTGGCCTTCCGGCTGGGCGGAACGTTCATCTCGGAGCGCAGGTTGCGGACCGCGCGAACCAGCGCCTTGATGGCTTCAATTGAAACTTCCGCCTGCTCAAAATGCAGAGCCTCGTCGTACTCCGGCCAGGAAGCCAGCATAATGGTCTCCTCCTCCGGGCAGAGCGTACAGTAAATCTCCTCCGTAATAAACGGCATGAACGGGTGAAGCAGTTTTAAGGCCTGTGCCAGAACCGTCTTTAAGGTCCACAGTGCCGCGTTTGCCGCCGCGGGGTTTTCTTTTTTCTGATTCAGGCGGGTCTTACAGATTTCAATGTACCAGTCACAGAATTCTTCCCAGATAAAGTCAAAGACCTTCTGCACCGCAATGCCGAGCTCATATTTTTCCATGTTGTCCGTAACGTCTTTTGCCAGCGTATTGATTTTGGATAAAATCCACTTGTCCACCGGGAAGAGTTCGTCCGTCGTCGGTTTCCACGGCTGGTCGTCGCCCAGATTCATCATGATAAAACGGGACGCATTCCAGACCTTGTTGGCAAAATTCCGGCTGGACTCCACGCGCTCCCAGCAAAAACGCATGTCGTTGCCCGGCGCGTTTCCTGTGATCAGCGTCAGACGGAGTGCGTCCGCACCGTACTTGTCGATCACTTCCAGCGGGTCAATGCCGTTGCCCAGAGATTTGCTCATCTTTCTCCCCTGGGAATCCCGGACCAGGCCGTGAATCAACACCGTGTGGAACGGCTCCGTACCGGTCTGTTCCAGCGCAGAAAACACCATGCGGATGACCCAGAAGAAAATGATATCATATCCTGTCACCAGGACGTCCGTGGGGTAAAAATACTCCAGTTCCTCTGTTTTTTCCGGCCATCCCAGTGTGGAAAACGGCCAGAGTGCGGAGGAAAACCAGGTATCCAGCGTATCCTCGTCCTGCTTTAAATGCGTACCGCCGCACTTGCCGCACTTGCAGGGCGTCTCCCGGGAGACGATCATCTCCCCGCAGTCCTCACAGTACCAGGCTGGAATCCGGTGTCCCCACCAGAGCTGACGGGAAATACACCAGTCGCGGATATTCTCCAGCCAGTGCAGGTAAGTCTTGGCAAAATTGTCCGGGACAAACTTCAGACGCCCGGTCTTAATCGCTTCGATGGCAGGCTTCGCCATCTCGTCCATCTTCACAAACCACTGCGGCTTGATCATCGGCTCCACCGTAGTCTTGCAGCGGTCATGGGTTCCCACGCTGTGTGTGTGATCCACCACTTTCACCAGAAGACCCATCTCGTCCAGCTTCTCCACAATGGCCTTCCGCGCCTCGTAGCGGTCCATACCCTCGTAAATACCGCCATTGGCGTTGATGGTGGCATCGTCATTTAAGATATTGATTTCTTCCAGGTTGTGGCGTTTGCCCACCTCGAAATCGTTCGGATCGTGCGCCGGTGTGATTTTCACGCAGCCGGTTCCGAACTCTTTGTCCACATAGGCGTCCGCAATCACGGGAATCTCACGGTTCACGATGGGAAGCAGGAGTTTTTTCCCGATCAGATCCTGATAGCGCTCATCCTCCGGATTCACCGCCACAGCGGTATCGCCCAGCATCGTCTCCGGTCGGGTGGTGGCAATCTCCACAAACCGTCCCTCCTCGCCGATGATCGGATATTTGATATGCCAGAAATGCCCCGCCTGCTCCACATGCTCCACCTCGGCGTCCGAGATGGATGTCTGGCACACCGGGCACCAGTTGATGATGCGGGATCCCTTATAAATATATCCCTTGTCAAAAAGGCGTACGAAAACCTCATTGACTGCCTTCGAGCATCCCTCGTCCATGGTAAAACGCTCGCGCTCCCAGTCCGCGGAAGAGCCCATCTTCTTTAACTGGCGCACAATACGTCCGCCGTACTCTTCCTTCCAGTCCCAGGCATATTTCAGGAACTCATCCCGGGTCAAATCTGCCTTGTCGATGCCCTTCTCCTTCAGGCTGGCAATCACCTTCACCTCAGTGGCGATGGCCGCGTGGTCCGTTCCCGGCTGCCATAATGCAGAGTAACCCTGCATTCTTTTATAACGAATCAGGATATCCTGCATCGTGTTGTTCAGCGCATGGCCCATTTGGAGATCCCCGGTGATAATCGCCGGCGGCATCACGATAGTAAACGGCTTCCTGCTGTGGTCCACCTCCGCGTGAAAATATCCATTGTTCTCCCACTTCTGATAAAGTCGATCCTCGATTCCCTTCGGATCGTAGGTCTTGGCTAATTCTTTCATAATGATCGATCTCCTATTCTATAATGTAATAAAGTGTCGCCTGCGACACTTCGCGCGCGAGCGGTTGCATCGCAAAACCTCCTTTCCGCGAGCTGCGGGTCTGCCCCGCGGGTACATCCTCACGGAGGGTTTTTTATATCATAGGAAATCATGTACTTTAATACCTTACAACAATATCTTTCCTATGATATAAAAAACCCTCCACATGCATATGCATGCGAAGGGCGAAACGGTTCGCGGTACCACCTTCGTTTTTCGATATCCTGTCTTAAAATAATCCTTGTACAGGCAATCGTATTTCAACGCCCGGGCAACAGATGTTATCTGCTTTACCCTTTTCCGGAAAGATATCGAAATCTCCTGCATCCGTTAACGGGGATGAGACGGAATCTCCTACTGATCAATTTCAGAGATCCGGTTCCAAAGTCACTTCCGCATCCCGCCTGCCGGACGGCCTTTCAGCCTCTGAGCCATCCTCTCTGCTGCTACTGTGAATACGTACTCCTCTTTGTCTTAACCTTTGACAATGAAAACATCATAAACAAGAATCAGGAAATTGTCAAGGGGGGGGTTACAAATTCTGTTTTATCTGACAGCCTGTTCCGTGGAAGAAAGTGTCTGCATAAAATTATTAGGCAGATTCCCTTGATGATGATGATAATCATCCAGAGCAATCGAACGCTACAATTCATCTCTGCTGAGTCTTTCGGAAGCACATCGTTTGATATAAAACAAACGCTCATCAACATCCTTCACTTTAGAAAGAATCACTCTGTGATGTGAAAAGCCGATAGCAAAAAAAGCTTCCCATGGAAATTCTTCTTTTGGCACCAATGGGTGCCAAAATTGAGCATTTGCATTATTTTCTAATATGGCACCAGCGGGTGCCAAATTATGATTCTCCATTTCTACTTCTGGCTTATCATTAGCATCCAAATAAGACCATTCTTCATAGAATGTTCTCATATATCTCAAACTGCGAGCTGAAAAACCTCTAAGCCCAGGCAGTTCTTTATCTAACTGCTCACTAATTGCATTAATCGCACCTTTTCCCCAAAACCCATTTCTTGAATTTAGTGAAATATACTTACCAATACCAAAATATAACATCAACTGCTTTTCATTCACAGATTTCACGGCATCCTGTTGACTTTGTAAGATGGCTGTTTTAATAACAGATACAGCCTCATTATAATTCATCATTTCAC
>JAJBTR010000244.1 GCA_020860745.1 Lachnospiraceae bacterium
GAACGGTTACTATCATATGCTTTTTCATCAATACCATCATTATGGAATATGCCTCTTTGTTCTGGATTATCATCGGGTTTTCCCTGCTGTTCCTGTGGCATTCTGTCTACTTAAACCGTGTGTTTCAGAAATATAGAGAAGAGGAAGAGGGGAGTAGAGAAATATGAGTCATAATCCGATTATTCCCGGTTTCAATCCGGATCCGTGTATCTGCCGGAAAGGCGATGATTTTTATCTGGCGGTATCTACGTTTGAGTGGATGAAGGGAATCCCTGTTTATCATTCCCGGGATTTAAAACACTGTGAGCTTTGTACTCATGTATTGACCGACGACGAGACGGTTGATTTGAAGAAGCTGCCGAGCGCGAAAGGAATCTGGGCGCCCTGCCTGACCTGGTGTGAAGCGGATGATCTCTTTTATGTGGTCTATGGCGTGATGAATTCCATGAACGCACGCTATTTTGACGTGGACAATTTTCTGGTGACGGCGAAGGATATCCGGGGACCCTGGAGTGAGCCGGTTTATCTTCATTCTGCCGGTTTTGACGCCTCGCTTTTTCATGATGATGATGGGCGTAAATATGTGGTTTCGCTGGACTGGGAGACGAGAGAAAACTATGAGAAACCAGGTGCAATCTGCCTGGCGGAGTACGACCCTGTCAAAAAAGAAATCATTGGCTATCCGCAGCGGATGTGGTGGGGCGGTACCGACCGCGGCTGTATCGAGGCACCGCATCTGACGAAATACGGAAAATACTATTATATTATGTGCGCGGAGGGCGGCACGGGCTACAATCACTGTGTCACCATGGGGCGGTCTACGCGGGTGGGCGGTCCTTATGTGAAGGATCCGAAAAACCCGATCGTCACCAGTGTTCCCGGTTATTCCTATGAGCGCGATGATCCGGATCATCTGAAACCGAAGTATTTTAACCCGGATTCCGTACTGCAGAAATCCGGTCACGGCAGCTATGTTGATCTGCCGAACGGCGAGACCTATCTGGTGCACCTGTGTGCCCGCCCGTTTGTGCCGGAGCTGCGCTGTACGCTGGGACGGGAGACGGCAATCCAGAAAATGAAGTGGACGGATGACGGCTGGCTCCGTATGGCAGACGGCAGCAATCTTGCAAAAGCGGAAGTGGAGGAACCCGGTCTGCCGGATGCTCCCGTACCTGCGCCAATTTCTTTTGATGATTTTGACGCACCGGTACTGCAGCCGGTTTACTATGCGCCGCGCATCCTGCCGCAGCGGTTTGTAGATCTGACATCCCGACCCGGATGGGCGCGTCTGCGAGGACAGGAGTCCCGGGCATCGCTGAACAAAGTGAGCCTGCTGGCGCGGAAACTGACCAGTGTATATGCCAGGGTTACTACAAAGATGGAGTTCTCCCCGGATGTCCATCAGCACAGTGCCGGACTGATCCTGTATTATGACAATATGGATTACAGCTACCTGCGCAAATACCGCAGCGACTCCCTGGATCAGGAAGCATTGGCAGTGATCCACATGGAAAACGGTACCCGCACTGTCTGGCTGGATGAGTGTGTCCCGGTGGAAGAGAATTGTCCCATTTACCTGCGCGTGTATGTAGAAGGGCGGAAATTCTGGTTTGAGTGGAGCTACGACGGGGAGAATTATCAGAAGATTGGCGGTGTTTTTGATACGACAAAACTCTCCGATGAATACTGTAAATATGGTGAATTCACAGTATCCATGGTTGGCATCACCTGCGCGGACCTGATGTTCCATAAGAAGACGGCAGACTTTGATTTTTTTGAATATGTGGCGGACGAGACAAAGGGCGTAGAATTAGCTGCGGCGTGGTCGGATTCATGGAATGACAGACTTTGAAGATCAGCTTTGGCGGATAGTATCGGAAAACAGTAAGAATAACACTCCATATTTTTTCAGAATCTCACAGGTTTCACTTTTGACAAGGAAAGCCTGTGAGATCCTTTTTTGTATCATATATGATCTTGCTGTTGTAAAGGGTTATAGTGCACGGCCTCCTATGATATACAATACTTTGTGAGGATGTTGTTTACAGGTTCAGATCGAACCAGCCCTCATCCGCGCATCTGCCCAGATCCCAGGAATCCCAGCCGATCCAGTTCGGGTCATTCGCGGTGTCCAGAAGCAGCTTGTAGCTCCAGTAGAAGAATCCGGAGCCATTTTTCCAGGCAGCGATCTGCGCCTTGCAGAGCTGGTTATAGATTTCCTTCTTCTCTGCGGTGGAAAGCGACTCCTCCGTCGCGGAATAATCCATTCCGTTTAAGACAGACTGTCCGCCTGCGGTGTCATGCCCGACGGCGAGAGAGTTGAACAGGCACCACTCCCCGCAGACAACGGGCAGGTATTCCTGTACCTGGGCGATATCTTTTGCGTAGGTATTCTGAATATAGCTGAGGTAACCCTCCATCGTCTGTTCGCATCCCATGGCCTCCGCCATCATCAGATACTGGTGTGTGTCCAGAATGATGTGATCGAACTTCGGCTGCGTCAGGAAATCTTTCCATTCTTTCAGTTGAAATGCATCGTGGAAGACTACATACTTGTCTTCCGCAAGATTCGGGCGGATGCGGTCGTAGGCATCGCTGTAAAACTGATGGAGAAATCCCATCGTGTTCGGCGCGCTGCCTCTCGCAAGCTCCGGTTCTGCCGGGACATATCTGCCGGGCACATCCATGATAGACCACATAGGTTCTGTGATCGGTTCGTTGATCGGGGTGATGCCGAAGAGACCTTTCCGGTGACCGTAGCGCTTCGCCAGCTTTTCCAGCAGATTCAGCACAAAATCCACTTCCTCCGGCATCTGACTCCATTTGCAGACACCGCAGATGCCTCCGTTATCAAAACCGTTCTGGCTCAACGGAGCTGTGTGCAGGTCGATCAGGATCTGTAAATCGTATTTTTCCGCCCAGGAAAATGCCTTGTCCAGCTCCTCAATACAGCCGATAAACGGCGGCCGGTCGCCAAAGATAAAATAGGGAATCGGAATTCGGATTGTGTTCAGCCCAATTCGCCGGATCGTCGCGAAATCCCGTTCCGTGATATATTCGCTGCGGTGAATTTTCATCCGCGCTTCATATACTTCCGGGGAGAGCTGGAGCGGAAGATGGTACTCATCCTCCGCCGTTGTCCCGTCAAAGAGGGCGGGGCTCATCCATTTCTCCAGGACAAGCCAGTTGCCAAGGTTAACTCCCTTTATATACATAATATATAAATTCCTTTCGTAAAATATTTTGATTAATTTAGTGTTTGCAATTCATAACTATGCTCCCGTCCTAATATTGATTGTTGCTTACCACACTTGTCTTGCCGCTGCCTCCGCGCTCGCAAAAGGCCCGGGAATCGTGGACAGTCCGCGGTGTTCACCCAGGTAATCCGAATCAAAGGTGATTGCGCTGCCGTCCGGATTTTCAAACCTCTGCTCCGGCTGGAAGGCGTACCCAAGCGTATCACTGGTGATAATGCCGTCTTTAAAATCGCCGAGGAAATCGTAGACATTTGTTTTGATGGAGTATTTTCCATCCTGTTCCAACAGTTCCACCGTCACTTTGTTCTCGTCGTCAATCAGCTTATCCATCTCATTTTTCCATGCCTTTGCGCCGTTAAAGTAAGCGTTGCCGTCTGACCATACCGGAAGGTGGCTGAAGTGATAATCCTGCAGGGCAAACATATCCGCCGGCTTATCCAGTTCAAAGTGGCTGATCCATTCGTCGTAGGTGGGATAGTCGCCAAAAATGGCTGTGCCGACTTCCTGATTTTCCTCCATGGTAAAGCCCATATCCTCTTTGGCCTCTGTTTTCTCCACCGGCCAGTTCTGGATAAAGATATTATTGTAGAAGCGGTCGTCGCCGTGGAGAATCGTCATAAATCCTGCGACTTCCGTGCGGTGGCGGATGTGGTACGGCGTGTAGCGCGGCTGATTGACGCCCATGACTGTGTTGTCCGTGCCGCCGCCCACTGCAGTAAAGGAACCCAGCATCAGGTTGTGTACACAGGCCACGCCCTCGGTCGCAATGCGAAGCGCTGCCCTGGAGAGCATGATATTGTTGTCAATCAGGGTAGGACCATGGCCGACTTCCACAAAGACATCCTGGCACATCATGGCGCCGTCCGCCATGCAGGAACCCTCCGGAATATAGTTGTCGTGCAGCAGATTCTGGGAAATCCGTGTCCCCTGTGCCTGCCAGTCGCACCAGATTCCCATGGTGGAGTGGTGGATGTGGTTCCGGCGCATCACGACATCGATGGCCGCATGCAGTTTGATACCGGAGATTTCAGCACCGCCCAGCTGCTGCATGTTGTTGATGTTGTGAATGTGATTATCCTCGATCAGGCTGAATACGCAGCCCATGCGGCCGACAATGCCGGTCTGCTCGCAGTGGTGGATATGGCAGCGCCGGACAATGTGATGTCCGATGTTTTCCTTGAGCCAGCCGTGGTACTGGCCGCGGCAGACTGCATCCCGCTCCATCTGCGTCGGGCTCTTTACGTGCTTTCTGGTAAAATAATGGTCATTTTCCGGGTCATAATATTTGCCCAGGGAGATACCGCAGCACTTGCTGTTGCTGATCTCGCAGTCCTCGATAATCCATCCTTTGGACCAGTGGGGGCCGATCATGCCGTCCTGGTAAGCGGCGGGCGGCGCCCAGGTAGTAGCGGCTTTGCTGATGTTAAATCCGCTGACGGTGATGTATCCGACGCCTGTCTCAGATGGCATAAAACAGTTGCGGCGGACGTTGATCTCGACATTTTCCTCGTTTGGGTTTTTGCCCTGGAAGTTGGCGTAGATTACGGTCTCATCCCCATCCTGTACGGTATACCATTTGTAAATGGAGAATTCCGGTTCCCAGGAAGGAGCATAGATCTCGCCCTTGATGCATTCGTCCAGCGACTCTGTCTCATACAGCTGGCGGTCGTTCAGGTACACCGCGCCGGTGTGACGCACAACCGGTGCGAAATACCAGTCGCCTCCCACAAAGGTGGTGTAGGGATTGTAGCTGCCGAAAATGCTGTTTTTCACGCGCAGCACCCATACAGTTCCCTCATACAGCTCCCAGCCTTTCGCAATCTCAGCGCCGGTGATCACGGCGCCCAGGGGCTCCACGCTGGTGTATGTGATCCTGGCATCTTCGCGGCCTGCGTGGATCGGATTGACATATTCGCGGTAGATGCCGGGGTACACCAGGATCTCATCGCCGGGCTGAGCCGTTTTTGCCGCTTCATTGATGTGTCTGAAAGGCAGTCCCTTTGTGCCGTTGCCATCTTTTCTCGCGGCGGAATTTACATAAATCTGCATAAGCCGTTCCTCCTGTAAATATGATCTTAAATATGGTTTTATTATAACAGAGGAAATAATTGCCGGCTATAGAGATATCTTCTTTTGTTATTAAAAAATTCTATCCGGGGTAATTGCAACGGCATATTATATTTGTGAAAAACGGTTTTCAAACGGAAATATTTTTGTTATACTGGAGCAAGTGAACGGAATACGCGTCGGGATTATCCGGATGTGAGAGTAGAAGGAGGTTTTCTTATGGCTGAGAATAGAAATGGTATCAGGTTGAAGACAGATGCGATGGGTGAAGTCCAGGTGGCGGATGAGGTAATCGCGATCATTGCTGGTCTTGCCGCAACCGAGGTAGAGGGTGTGACCTCCATGTATGGCAATATTACAAAGGATCTGGTGAGCCGTCTGGGAATCAAAAATCTCTCCAAGGGAGTGCGGATTTCTGTGGATGAAGACAAGGTTTCTGTTGATCTGGCTTTAAATCTGGCCTATGGTTATACTATTCCTGAGGTATCGAAAAATGTACAGGAAAAAGTAAAAGCAGCGATTGAGAATATGACAGGCCTGGAGGTTTCCGGCGTCAATATCCGGATTGCGGAAGTAGACATGAAGCAGTCTGTATAATTATTTCAGAGAAATGAATTTCCCGAAACACGGGCTGGAAAGATCCTGCAGGGACGTGTTGGGGGGTAAGGAACTGTTAAGAAATTATAATAAACAGAGGAGGACGGGATGAGCCGACGGGAAATCAGAGAGCAGATCTTTAAAATTTTATTCCGCGCGGAGTTTTATGAGAAAGACGAGCTGGAGGAGCAGCTTTCTCTGTCTTTGCAGGAGATAGGTGAAGCAAGGGAACAGGATTCGGCTTATATTGTCGCCAAAGTCCGGGATATTTGCGGACATCTGGAGGAGACTGACGGACTGATCAACGCCAGTGCGGAGAAGTGGAAGACCAGCCGTATGGCGAAAGCGGAACTGGCGATTATCCGGCTTGCCGTATATGAGATGAAGTGCGAGGAAGAGATCCCGGTATCCGTGGCAATCAATGAGGCTGTGGAGCTGGCAAAGGTTTACGGCTCGGACCACGGAGCCGGATTTGTCAATGGGGTTCTGGCAAAGATGGTATGACGAAGCATGTATATTCTGTAGGTCAGGTTAACTCTTATATCAAAAATATGTTCGCCCAGGATTTTATGATGAGCCATATCTATGTCAGCGGCGAGGTGTCGAACTGCAAATACCACTCGTCGGGGCATATTTATTTCACTCTGAAGGATACGACGGGAGTCCTGCAGGCGGTGATGTTCGCCGGTTCCAGGAAAAACGGGCTGAAGTTCCCCATGAAAGCCGGAGACAAAGTCATTGTCCTGGGAGAAATCCGCGTCTATGAGAGGGACGGCAGGTATCAGCTGTACGCGCAGCAGATTGTACTGCAGGGAGCAGGCCTGCTCTACCAGAGGTTTGAGGAATTAAAGCGTGAACTGGAGGAGATGGGGATGTTTGCCCCGGAGTATAAGCAGCCGATTCCGGCTTTTGCATCGCGGATCGGTGTGGTGACAGCGCCCACCGGAGCGGCTATACAGGATATCCGCAATATTTCCCACAGGCGGAATCCTTATGTCCAGCTGATCCTTTATCCTGCACAGGTACAGGGAGAGGGCGCGGTGGAGTCGATTGTAGAGGGAATCCATGCTCTGGAAGAGCATGATGTGGATGTTATCATTGTGGGGCGGGGAGGCGGCTCTCTGGAAGATCTCTGGGCGTTTAATGAGGAGATTGTGGCGAGGGCTGTTTTTGAATGTCCTGTGCCGGTTATCTCGGCGGTGGGTCACGAGACAGACACAACAATCATTGATTATGTGGCGGATCTGAGGGCTCCCACGCCCTCCGCGGCGGCGGAGCTGGCTGTGTTCGACATCTATCAGGTTGCCGCACAGTTGGAATATTTCCGCAATACGCTGCAGCAGCGCATGCGTGTGAGACGGGATGCGGTGCAGGCGCAGATCCGCCAGTATGAGCTCCGCCTGCAGGTATTAAATCCGAAAAACCGTCTTATGGAAAATCGTCAGGCAGCCGCTGACTATCAGGATCGGCTGCAGGAGCGGATGGAGCGGTTGTTTACGGAAAAGCGCCACAGGCTGCAGCTCTGCGCAGCGGCGCTGGACGCAAAGTCCCCGCTGAAAAGGCTGCAGAGCGGCTGCGCCTGGATGACGCAGGCGGACGGGAGCAGGCTGACAGGCGTTGCCGGACTCTCCGCGGGAGACCGGGTCAGAGCATCTATGCTGGACGGGAGTTTTACCGCGGTGGTGGACGAGGTTCTGCCGCTGGACGGAGTGTAACCGGCCGGATACGATGCGGATGCATTTATGCGCGGGAGATATAATCAGAAAATGATAATCATTCAGATATATTGCGGAATATGATATCGGAACCCGCAATAATATCCAGGTCAGAGGAAGAAAATAATATGCCGGAATCCACAGTTGATATTGATGGAAAAGATAAGCTGAATGGCACAGATGTGTCACAGAAAAATCAGGAAGAGAAAGATACTTCCCTGGAAGAGTTATTTGAGGAACTGGATCAGATTCTTGTATCGATGGACGACAGAGAGATTTCCCTGGAGGATGCGTTTTCACTCTATGAAAAGGGAATGAAAAAGGTTCGTCAGTGCAATGAGAAGCTGGATCTTGTGGAAAAGAAAATGCTGGTGATTTCCCGGACAGGGGAGGAAGAATTGTTTGAACCGTAGCATTTTTTATACAGGAAAGTTCGCCCACAGTGAAAAGGAGAAAAGCATGGAGATAAAAGAGGAAGTAAAGATGCACACTGAAGAGGTGGAGCGCATCATTACAAAATATCTGCCGCCGGAAGAAGGATTTCAGAAGACTGTGATCGAGGCGATGAATTACAGCTTCCTGGCGGGAGGCAAGCGCCTCAGGCCGATGCTGATGCTGGAGACTTACCGTCTTTTCGGCGGGGAAAGCCAGGTGATTGAACCGTTTATGGCAGCGATCGAGATGATTCACACGTATTCTCTGATTCACGATGATCTGCCGGCTATGGACGATGATGAGTACCGCAGAGGGCGGAAGACGACACACATTGTTTTCGGCGAGGCGATGGGTATCCTGGCGGGGGACGGGCTTTTAAATCTTGCTTTTGAGACAGCACTGAAGGCGCTGGAGGCAGAACCGGGGAATCCCGGAGTGGCGAAAGCACTTTCTGTTCTCGCACACAATGCCGGTATCTACGGGATGCTGGGCGGTCAGGTTGTGGATGTAGAGTCTGAGGGAATGCCTGTCGGACGGGAAAAACTGGATTTTATCTATGAGTTAAAGACGGGAGCTCTGATTGAAGCGGCTATGCTGATCGGAGCGGTTCTGGGCGGCGCCGTGGAGGCGGAGCAGGAATTGGTTTCCAGGGCGGCAAAGGATGTGGGGCTTGCTTTCCAGATTCAGGATGACATTCTGGATGTGACCGGCGATCAGGCCGTGCTTGGAAAGCCCATCGGCAGCGATGAGAAAAATGAGAAGACAACTTATGTCACCCTGCGGGGGCTTGACCAGGCGGCAAAGGATGTGGAAAACATCTCCAATCGCGCAATCCGCACCATGCAGAGCATCCCTGTTCAGAATGCATATCTGAATAAATTGTTAAAATACCTGATTGGAAGGGAAATGTGATGGCGCTACTGGAACTGATTGAAAAAGAAAATGATATAAAGAAGCTTTCGCCGGAACAGATGCCTGCGCTGGCGGAGGAAATCCGTTCTTTTTTACTGGAGCATGTTTCGAAGACCGGCGGACATCTGGCGTCAAATCTGGGTGCGGTGGAGCTTACGATGGCATTGCATCTCACGCTGGATTTCCCGAAAGATAAGCTGATCTGGGATGTGGGGCATCAGTCCTATACTCACAAGATTCTGACCGGGCGGAAGGAAGGGTTTGACCATCTGCGCCAGCTGGGCGGAATGAGCGGGTTTCCCAAGCGTTCTGAGAGCGATTGTGACTGTTTTGACACCGGGCACAGTTCTACCTCAATTTCCGCGGGGCTGGGATTTGCGAAAGCGCGCGACCTGGAGGGAGAATCCTACAGCGTGGTCTCTGTGATCGGAGACGGTGCGCTGACCGGCGGACTGGCCTTTGAGGCGCTGAACAACGCGGCCGATTTAAATACGAATTTTATCATAGTCCTTAATGACAACAAAATGTCCATCTCCGAAAATGTCGGCGGAATGGCGCGTCACCTTGCTTCGATGAGAGTAGCTGACGCTTACCAGGAGTTTAAAAGCGATGTGCACAGCTCGCTGGAGCGCCTGCCCTACGGCGAGCGTGTGGCGCGGCGGATACATAAGACAAAGAGCAGCTTAAAGCAGCTGCTGATTCCGGGGATGCTTTTTGAAAATATGGGGCTCACGTATCTGGGTCCGGTGAGCGGTCACAATCTTTCGGATATGGTTCATATTTTCCGGGAGGCAAAAAAGGTAAACGGAGCTGTGATCGTCCATGTTTTAACAGACAAAGGGAAGGGATATCTTCCGGCGGAGCAGCATCCGGATCGTTTTCACGGGATCGGTCCTTTTGATGTTGAGACCGGTTATCCGCTCAAATCAAAGAAAAAACCGGATTATACGGATGTCTTTTCTACTGTAATCTGCAAAATCGCAGCGAAAAATGACCGTGTGGTCGCTCTGACAGCCGCCATGTCTGACGGGACGGGGCTGAAGCGTTTCCACTCGGAGTATCCGGACCGCTTTTTTGATGTGGGTATTGCGGAGGGACATGCGGTGACATTTGCCGCGGGAATGGCGGCGTCCGGTCTGCACCCATTCTTTGCGGTTTATTCTTCGTTCCTGCAGAGAGGGTTTGACGAGATTGTCCATGATGTCTGTATGCAGAATCTGCCGGTGACATTTGCCATTGACCGGGCGGGTCTGGTGGGGGCCGACGGTTCGACCCACCATGGAATTCTCGATCTCTCCTATCTCTCCATGATGCCGAATATGACGGTTATGGCGCCGAAAAACAAGTGGGAGCTGGCGGATATGCTCTGGTTTGCCTCCCGGCAGGACGGACCGACAGCGGTCCGTTATCCCCGGGGACAGGCCTGCGACGGATTAAAGGATTACCGTGCGCCGATCCGACTCGGAAAGAGCGAATGGATTTATGAGGAACTGCAGATTGTGATTTTTGCCGTGGGGAGTATGGTTGAAACTGCGCTGGATGTGCGGGAACAACTGCATAAAAAGGGTTATGACTGTTCTCTGGTAAACGCCCGCTTTATAAAACCCATCGATACGGAATCCATCAGAAAAGCGGTGGAAGACCACGTCCTCATTGTGACGATGGAGGATAATATGCTTCACGGCGGCTACGGCGATGCGGTGGGAGCATACCTGGCGGAAATCCATGCGGATGCGAGCCTCCTTTGTTTTGGAATTGAGGATCAGTTTGTATCCCATGGAACAGTGGAACAGCTCAGAAAACTGACCGGTCTGGACGCGGCGCATATGACACAGAAAATTATAGATACTTATGATGCTTTGTGATTTCAGGATACGGATCGAACTTATGCAATCTGTGTGTGTTTTGCGGAGCAATTTGCAGGCGCCATCATTTGCAATCGCTTATATCCCGGCATTATACCATCCGTATAGTCGTGTAGATAAAGATAATATGCGAAAGACAATCTGTTACAGTGAGTGGAGATAGAAAATGAAAGAACGTTTGGATGTGTTGCTTGTAAAAAGGAATCTGGCTCCCTCCCGCGAGAAAGCAAGGGCGATGATCATGGCGGGCAATGTCTTTGCGGACGGCCAGCGGGAGGATAAGGCGGGGGCTTTTTTTGCGGATACGGTGAAGATCGAGATACACGGCAGCACATTAAAATATGTCAGCCGCGGCGGGCTGAAGCTGGAAAAAGCGGCGGAGAACTTTGGACTTGACCTTGCCGGAGCGGTATGCATGGATCTCGGCGCCTCCACCGGGGGATGTCCGGACGGTCTGCTGCAGACCG
>JAJBTR010000385.1:0-2867 GCA_020860745.1 Lachnospiraceae bacterium
AGTAAGGATAGAAATTTTACAGGTACTAAGGAACTGAAGGACGGGACGAAATCATGCGTGACAGTTCCCAGGGAGAACGATATGTACTATAAATTACAGGAAAATGTTTGTCTTCGCGGCTGGGAGAGACTGCCATGGGCGATCCTCGTACGGCCGGAAAACCGGGTAAGCTTTCTAAGGGCCGCGACGGAATTCCGGGCGCTGGAGCTCTGCAACGGAAGGATTGACTGCGATGGAGCGCTGATTCCGCAGAAGTTGCGGGCGCTTATTCATATCGCCGAGGAGAAGGGCATTGTGAAAGCCTGCGAGTACGGAGATTCGATCTCAGAGGATCAGGAATACCGCAGGTATGAGAATCGGTTTATCCGGACGGCGCACTGGTCGATCACAGGCAAGTGCAACTACCGGTGCAGGCATTGCTATATGTCTGCTCCGATCGGAAAGCTGGGTGAGCTTTCCCATGAGAGCGTTATGGATATTCTGTCGCAATTGGATGACTGCGGCGTGACGCAGATTTCGCTGACCGGCGGCGAGCCGCTGATCCGGAAGGACTGGTGGGATATCATAGACGGTATCGTGGAACGCAAGATGCATCTGGTTCAGATTTATTCCAACGGCGCGCTGGTAAACGAGGAGCTTCTTCAGGGGCTGAAAGAGCGGGGACTGACACCGGAGTTCAACATGAGCTATGACGGCGACGAGGGCTGGCACGACTGGCTCCGCGGAATCAAAGGCGCGGGCAGCGCGGTGCTGAAAGCTTTTGACCTCTGCCATGAGTACGGATTCCCGACAGGCGCGGAAATGTGCGTGCACAGGGGCAATCTGCACCTTATACGCCAGAGCATCCGGACGCTGGCGGAGCACCACTGCAGAAGCCTGAAAATCAATCCGGTATCGCCTACGGAGCTCTGGGATCAGTTTGGGCAGGACAAGACCCTGGGCATGGAAGAGGCGTACGAGGCTTATCTGGATTACATACCCTGGTTTTTCGAGGATGGGATGCCGCTGTCCCTGATGATGGGCGGTGCGTTCCAGTGCGGAAAGGGTAGTACCCGATGGAGTATTCCGATGCAGAAATATGATGGCGGCGATTTTTGCCTGCGTCAGACCATCTGCGGGCATGCCCGCCAGACATTGTATATCTCCCCAGAGGGACGCATGCTGCCCTGTCTGTCGCTCTCGTCAGAGGATATCCAGAACGACTACCCTCTGATCAGCGAGGTGGGGCTGCGCCAGGGACTGACCGATTCCACGTATATGGAGCTGATTGATACCCGCGTGGACGAATACTTACGCGCCGTACCGGAGTGCGGGGAGCGCTCCTACGCAAAGATCTGCGCCGGGGGCTGCAGGGCCAGCGCACTCTCCTTTAGCGAATCCGGAACCCTTATGGCGCCCGACAGGGCCTGCTGCATCCTGTTCCGCGACGGATGGGCGGACAAAATCCGAAGCACCGCTTCGAAAGCCGCTGCCGCGGCGGAGGCACGGGCAGAGACGGCATCACAGACAGGCAACAAATGAAGTTTCACTTCATTTTTTGCGCACCGGTAAAAGGAAAACCGGAGCCACCTAAAAAACAGACAGGAGGAAAGGAAAATGAAAGAATTTCTGGAAGCAGTCGAGAAAAATGAGGAACTGAAGGCGAAGGTGGATGCGCTGAGCAATAAGCCGGACGCTGTGCCTGCGGACTTTATCGCCCTGGCGAAGGAGTACGGTTTTACACTGACTGAGGCGGACTTTGCGGAAGGAAAGACGGAAGGCGAGATTACGGAGGACGAGCTGGAAGCTGTGGCTGGAGGCGGAGCCTGCGCCTGCACGTTAGGAGGAGGCGGAAACCCCAGTGACACAACTCAGACTTGCTATTGTGTCTTTGCAGGAGCCGGATACAGGAAAACCGGAGGTGAAGGACTTGACGCCCGTTGCGTCTGCCCTCTGGTGGGAGGCGGAACCGCTGACTGATACGTTTCAAAAGACAACGAAAAGGCAACGTGCCTGCTGATGCAGGCACGTTGTGATGTTATAATGACAGAGTACAGGCTTACAATAAAACGAGCGTGTTGGCGTGTTGGGAGGGATAACGGTATCTATGCGTATTGCGGTTTGTGACGACAGCAGGCTGTCACAGGTTCTTTTTATCAATGCCCTGCGTGAGTGGGATCCGGCGATGCATGCGGAGTGCTTTCTCAGAGGTGCGGACCTGTTAAAGGCAATGCGGGAAAAATCAATCTTTGATATAGTTTTTCTGGATATTTACCTTCCGGGTGAGAATGGTGTTGAGATCGCTGCCGAGATTCAGAAAATATCTCCACGGACGGGTCTTGTCTTTATCACGAACAGCATGGACCACGCCGTAGATGCTTATTCCCTGAATGCGCTCCACTATCTGGTGAAGCCGATCACGGTGGACGGTGTGGCCGAGTCCTTTCAACGTCTGGAACGGTTTCTTGCGAGGTCGCGTCCCACGCTGACATTGAACGTCGGCAGAGACATTCATACCATGTATCTGGAGGCAATCGTCTATATATCCAGCGCCAAACACGCAAAGGAAATCCATCTGACAAACGGGCAGATCCTGCGGGTCTGGACAGAGTTTCAGGAGCTGGAGGAAAAGCTTGATAAGAGTTTCGTCAGGCTGAACAAGGGTGTGATCGTCAATATGGAGCATATCAGACAGCTGAGTCTGGAGTATTGTATCCTGGATGACGGGACAAGACTTGATATTTCCCGCAGGGAGCGTCCGTCTGTCCGGGCTGCCTATGACGAGTATCTTTTTACGCGTCTGTCCGGAAAACAGTAGCGAAAGCGTCGGAAGAGTGATATAAAAAGAACAGACGGTAATAAAAACAGGCGCAGCCAGGAGAGAGGGG
>JAJBTR010000385.1:2877-11314 GCA_020860745.1 Lachnospiraceae bacterium
CTTTTTATATATTCTGGAAACGGATCCTGCGTTGAAACAGAAAGCAGAGGAATTGGGCTTGAAGGGAAGCGAAGGATTTGAAGATCTGATTTCGCTTGCGGCTGAACACAACATTATTCTTACAGAGGAAGATTTTCAGCCGGCTGATTTCGATGCGATATCGGAGGATGAGCTGGGAGCCGTGGCCGGGGGCGCTGCGGCGGAGGAGTGTTTCTGCGCGCTATGCGGGAACGGCGGGTTATGCAGCTGTTCTGCCAGCGGTCAGGGTATGTCCCCGGGGTTTATCTGCACATGCGTGGTAGGCGGTTATGGAAACTTTTGAATCTTGTGATAAGGAGGAAGCCATGAAACAATTTCTGGAAGAAATGGAAAAAAATGAGGAACTGAAGGCTAAAGTCGAAGAACTGAATAACAGGGGTGACAGCACTGTGGAGGATTTTATCGCCCTGACAAAGGAGTTCGGCTTCGCTTTGACTGAAGAAGACTTTTTTGGAGAAAAGAAATCAGACGATGAGATATCGGAAGATGAGATGGATGCCGTGGCCGGCGGTGGGGTATGTAAGTGCGCGGTCGGCGGTTATGGCGGTGGTGAATCGGGATTTTATTACTCTGACCAGGGGTGCGTGTGCGTAGTCGGCGGTGGCGGCGATTATCTTGATGGTGCAGATGAAAAATATAAAAGCCGCTGTATCTGTGTCCTGAACGGTTATGGTGAAACCTATACGAAGTGACAGAGTTTTAAATGGACAAAAGGCTATTCTGAATGAAGAAGATTCCGGATTGGGCGGTGTTGCCGAGGGTTCCGGAGAAGATCTGACAGTGGGAGGTCGCTATGGCGGATAGTACAATTTTCAGAAAGAAGAGTATGGACCGGATGGCTTCGCCGGAGCAGTTGAACGATTATCTGAGGGTGTGCAGCCCAGGCGTCTGGATGGTGCTCGCGGCGGTGATTCTGCTGCTGGCCGGCGTCTGTGTCTGGGGCGTATTCGGCAGGCTGAATACGACCCTGGCGGCGGCCGCCGTGGCGGAGAATGAAAGTCTGACGGTGTATATCCCTGCGGACGATTACGCAGAGGTTGAGGGAAAGACAGTGACCGTGGACGGCGTGGAATATGAGATCGCTGATGGAGCGGCGTCGGACACGCCTCTGGCGGTCAGTGAGGAGGAGTTTTCGGAATACACGCTCCATGTCGGCAATCTGTCAGCGGGCGAGTGGGTTTACGGGATCACATTTGACACGGATCTGGCGGACGGAGTTTATGAGGCTGATATTGTGATCGAGAGTGTTTCTCCCATGTCGTTTGTGCTGAATTAAGGTTGACAAAAGATTGAAAGCAAGGTGTGCATAAAAATACGGCAGACGGACAGGTATGGTTATGAAGAATGATGGAAAGGTAAAACAGCCGCTCACAAGGGGAGTTGCGAAGGTTCCGGTGGTCATGCAGATGGAAGCGCTGGAATGCGGAGCGGCTTCCCTGACAATGGTTCTGGCTTATTATGACAGGTGGATTCCTCTGGAACAGGTGCGCGCAGACTGCGGCGTCTCCAGGGACGGTTCCAATGCGGCGAATATGATGCGCGCAGCCCGCAGCTATGGTCTGAATGTGAAAGCGTACCGTTATGAACCGGACACGCTCAGAGAAAAAGGAACATTCCCCTGCATCATCCACTGGAATTTTAATCATTTTGTGGTTTTGGACGGCTTTAAGGGCGATAAGGTATATCTGAATGATCCGGCCAGGGGCAATTGTACAGTATCCATGGAGGTTTTTGACCAGTCCTTTACCGGCATTTGCCTGATGTTTGAGCCGGGCGAATCCTTTGAGCCGGGCGGCAAGAAGAAATCCATGCTGGCGTTTACCGCGAAGCGTCTGAAGGGCGCGGGTGTGGCGGTGGCGTTTGTCGTGCTGGTATCGGTGATTTCCTCTCTGATGCAGATGATCAATCCGGCATTTTCAAGAATTCTTGTGGATCGCCTGCTGACCGGCGAGAATCCGGGATGGATGAAGCCGTTTTTGCTGGCCTTTGCCGGGCTGTGTATCCTGCAGATCGTGACCGCGTGGATTCAGGCAATCTACCAGCTCAGGATCAACGGGAAACTGGCGGTGGTCGGCAGTACATCCTTTATGTGGCATGTTCTGCGTCTGCCGATGGAATTTTTCTCGCAGCGAATGGCGGGCGATATTCAGAATCGCAAGGCCAGTAATACGGATGTGGCGAAGTCTATGATAGAGACGCTTGCCCCGCTGGCGCTGAAAGCGGCGATGATGGTTTTCTATCTGGTGGTCATGCTCCGCTACAGCGTTTTGCTTTCTCTGCTGGGGCTGAGTGCCGTAGTGATTAATCTGCTGGTCTCCAGACTGATTTCCGCAAAGCGCGTTAATATTACCCGCGTTCAGATGCGCGACAACGGAAAGCTCGACTCCGCGACGGTATCCGGTATCGATATGATCGAGACCATCAAGGCCAGCGGCGCGGAAAACGGATATTTTGAGAAGTGGGCCGGCTTTCAGGCCAGCGTAAACACACAGAAGGTTCGCTACGCGAGACTTCAGCAGTATCTGGGTATGGTGCCGACGGCGGTGAGCTCCCTGACGAATATCCTGGTGCTGACGGTCGGCGTATGGCTGGTGATCCACGGGGAATTTACCGTAGGTATGATCATGGCGTTTCAGGGTTTCTTAAGCTCCTTTTCCGCTCCTGCGGAGGACCTGATCTCTGCCGGGCAGACGCTCCAGGAGATGCGCACGGAGATGGAGCGCATTGAGGACGTGATGGAGTATCCGACCGCCGTGGAATTCGGGGAGGATTCTGATGAGAGCGCGGACGAGCCCGGAGTGGAATATGACAAACTGTCCGGGCATGTGGAGATGAAGCATGTGACTTTCGGATATGCCAGACTTGGTGCTCCGCTGATCCGCGATTTCAACCTGTCCCTGGAACCGGGCAGCTGCGTGGCGTTTGTGGGTTCGTCCGGGTGCGGAAAGTCCACCCTCGCGAATCTGCTCTCCGGGCTATATACGCAGTGGGAGGGGGAAATCCTTTTCGACGGAAAACCGATTTCTGAGATCGACCGGAGTGTTTTCACCGGTTCTCTGGCGGTGGTGGATCAGGAGATCATCCTGTTTGAGGATACGATCGCGAATAATATCAAGATGTGGGATACCTCTATTGAGGATTATGAGATGATACTGGCGGCCCGGGACGCACATCTGCATGAGGATATCATGCAGCGGGACGGAGGTTATCAGTACCGGATCACCGAGGGCGGCAGGGATTTCTCCGGCGGCCAGAGGCAGCGCATGGAGATCGCCCGCGTGCTTGCGCAGGATCCGACGATCATCATACTGGATGAGGCGACGTCGGCGCTGGACGCGAAGACGGAGTATGAGGTGGTGAAATCCATCAGAGACCGGGGCATCACCTGCATTGTGATCGCACACCGGCTTTCTACGATACGGGACTGCGAGGAGATTGTCGTCCTGGATCACGGCCTGGTGGCCGAGCGTGGTACCTTTGAGGAACTGTACGCGAAGGGCGGTATGTTTACGCAGCTCGTAGCCAGTGAGTGACGAACGGGAATCGAGGTGAATGACAATGGGATGGTTTGATGAACAGATCCGGCAGCGGAAGAAGAGCGACAACGATATGTTTGCCGCGTCGTTTCTCCGGGTCGCGCAGGCTGTGACGGGGCGGAAAGAATCTTCGGACGCGGACGGGCAGGCGCAGATGAAGAACGCCATGGATGAGATCCTGAAATACTATCATGTGCAGGGCCGCGAGATTCCCGACAATATAAAGGACGGGGAGGAACGGCTGGAGTATCTGCTACGCCCGACCGGCATGATGCGAAGACGGGTGACGCTGGAGAAAGGATGGTTTCGGGACGCTTACGGGGCAATGCTGGGCGTCCGGAAGGAAGATGGCAGCGCGGTTGCGCTGATTCCGTCGGGATTCGGAGGATATACCTTTTATGACTCTGCGTCGGGAAAGCGTGTAAAGGTCGACAGCCGGAATGAGGCGATTTTTGACGATGAAGCTCTCGCTTTTTACAGGCCGTTTCCACTCAAAAAAATGGGCGCCCGGGATATGGTGGTATATATCTTTCAGTCGCTCTCGATGAGAGATCTGGCCTGGTTCGCCGTGGGGGAGCCTTGCGGCCGTTCTCCTGGGAATGGTGATTACGGCGCTCAACAAGGTAATGATTTCGGATATTATCGGCGCGGGAAGTATGAGGCTGCTGATCGCCATGACTGTATTTCTTACCTGCGTGACGCTGAGTATGCTGATTCTGAACTCTGTAAAAACCCTGCTCACGGAGATGATCACCACAAAGATTGGCATGGACGTCCAGGCTGCCACGGTGATGCGGGTTTTCTCTCTGCCTGCTGACTTTTTTAAGGAGTACAGCTCCGGCGAACTGCTATCCAGGACACAGTATATCAGTATGCTCTGCGACCTGATCGTGTCCACAGTGATTTCAGCCGGTCTGACTTTCGTGTTCTCGCTTTTGTATTTTGTGCAGATTTTTTCCTACGCTCCGGCTCTGGTGATTCCTGTGGTGCTGGTGACGCTTGCGGTGATTCTGTTAGTCGTTGCGCTTTCCCTGGTGCAGGTGAGGGTCACAGAACAGCAGATGGATTATTCCGCAAAGGAGAGCGGCATGAGCTATGCGCTGATATCCGGCATACGGAAGATCCGCCTCGCCGGGGCGGAAAAAAGAGCCTTTTCGCGTTGGGCGAACATTTATTCAAAGGGTGCGTCTCTTTCCTACAATCCGCCTCTGCTCCTACGGATTGCTTCTGTCCTGATGACAATGATTACGCTGGCTGGGACTTTTTTCATTTTCCTCCGGGCGATTCAAAGCGGTGTCTCCGTAGCGGATTTCTATGCGTTCAATACCGCCTACGGCTCTTTTTCCGGGTCGCTTATTACTCTGGCGAATGCTATGCTCCAGCTGGCGAACATGAAGCCGATCCTGACGATGGCAAAACCGATCCTGGAGGCGGTTCCCGAGGTGTCCGAGGATCAGCAGGTGGTATCGAGGCTTTCCGGAGCGGTTGAGCTGAACAATATTTCCTTCCGTTACAGGGAAACGATGCCCTGGGTGCTGGACGATCTGTCCCTGAAGATCCGTCCGGGAGAATATGTGGCGATTGTGGGCGCTACCGGCTGCGGCAAATCTACATTGATGCGTCTGATGCTCGGATTCGAGACGCCGCAGAAGGGCGCCGTCTATTATGACGGGAGAGACTTAAAGACCATTGACTTAAAGTCCCTGCGCCGGAAAATCGGTGTGGTGATGCAGGACGGACGGCTGTTTCAGGGAGATATTTATTCCAATATTATTATCGCTGCGCCCAATCTGACGCTGGAGGACGCCTGGTGGGCGGCGGAAATGGCGGGGATGGCGGACGATATCCGCAGCATGCCGATGGGAATGAACACGATGATTTCCGAAGGGCTTGGCGGAATCTCCGGCGGACAGAGGCAGCGCCTGATGATCGCCCGCGCGATCGCGCCGAAGCCGCGCATCCTGATGTTTGATGAGGCCACCTCCGCGCTCGACAATATGACGCAGAAGGTTGTGTCGGATTCCCTCGCGGGCCTTAAATGTACCCGCGTAGTCATTGCCCACCGTCTCTCCACGATCCGGCAGTGCGACCGCATTATCGTGCTGAATAAGGGGAAAATTGCCGAGGAGGGAACCTATGAGGAGCTGATTGAAAGGGACGGATACTTTGCGGAACTGGTGGAGCGGCAGCGCACTGATGTCGGCGGCTGACGGATTGCGCAATGACCGTATCCGGCCGCACAGGTGAAAGGGAAAGAGAAATACATGAGGCAAAGGGTAATTCATAGAGGAGGATTGTAAAGGATATGATGAATATTGTAAAAACGACGGATGGAAGCAGTTTGAATCTGGCACTGGAGGGTCGTCTTGACACGACGACAGCGCCGCATCTGGAGGCGGAACTGAAGAAATCTCTGAACGGTGTGACCGCCCTGAACCTGGATTTTGAGAAACTGGAGTATCTTTCCTCGGCAGGTCTGCGGGTGCTGATGTCTGCGCAGAAGGTCATGAACCGGCAGGGAGAAATGGTGGTTCGCCATGTAAATGAGACGATAATGGAAATCTTCGAGGTGACGGGGTTCGTAGATATCCTGACAATTGAATAAGAGTGAGGGGATGGTGCGGATGAAAGCAGAGGATTCCGACAGGGAGACAAAACAGATTACCGTGGAAGCGGTCGCGGGCAATCTTGATATTGTGATCGAATTTGTGAACGAGCTGCTTAAGCGGCTCGGTTGTCCGCTAAAGGTGCAGACCGGGATTGATATCGCGATTGATGAGCTGTTTGGTAATATCGCGCATTATGCGTACGGTTCAGATACCGGTCCGGTGACGGTGCGGGCGGATGCGACCGGCTGTGTGGATCCGGAGGTTGCGGGAAGCTCCCGGGCGGTCACGATCAGCTTCATCGATCAGGGGACTCCCTTTAACCCGCTTTCCTGGCCGGAGCCGGACGTCACGCTCTCCGCGGAGAAGCGTAAGGTCGGCGGCCTTGGCATTTATATCGTGAAAAAGAGCATGGACGAGGTTTCTTATGAATATAAGGAAGGTAAGAATATTTTGCGGGTTAAGAAGCATTTCTGATACGCGAAAAGAGTGCCTGTGCGGATACGCAGAGGAAGATCGGAAGGAAAACAGGAACTTGCAAGGGAGGTGTCAGGCGTGAAACAGCATAGGCTGAGGGATAAGATTTTGCGAAATTACGTCGTGATGGCGGTGGTCCTGATGGTTTCCATCTCGCTTGCAGTTTCCCTGCGTTATCGCAGTGAGATCATCGGCCAGTATCGGAATATGGCGCTTTCCTACGCGAAGATCGTGGCGGCCTATATCGATGGGGATCGTGTGGAGGGCTATCTGGAAACCGGCGAGAGGGATGCGTATTATGAGGAAGTGATGGATTTTTTAAATCTTCATCTGGAGAATTCCGACATAAAATATCTTTACGTGATCGTCCCGGAGGAAGACGATTATATCTGTATATGGGAAGCGGACAGCTCAGATTATGAGATGAACCTGGGCGAGCACGGGGAATACCGCAAAAGTGACAGCAGGGAAATAGTGTATGCCGCATTTTCCAGGGAACCGGAGATCCGGCTGTTGCACATTACGTCGGAGGCCGAGGGCTCGATTGTCTGTCTGTACTACCCGGTTTATGACAGCAGCGGTGAGCCGGTTGCGGTCGTCGGTGTGGATCTGTCCGTGCCGATGCTGAACCGGAAAATCCTGTCGGTGTCGCTGATGATCGTGGGCTGCATTGTTGTGATTGTCCTGCTTGCCATCGGGTTTTGCATCCGGAATATGCGAAGAAATGTGGAGCGGCCGATCCGAATTCTGAATGGGGTGGCGCAGGGCATAGTAGATCACCTGGAAGAGAAGGATACGCTTGTCATTCCCGTTCATACGGGGGATGAGATCGAGGAGCTGGCGCGCGCCTTTGAGGGACTGCACCGGGAACTGGTCGAATATATACAGCGTCTGTACACAGTGACTGCCGAGAAAGAGCGTGTGGGTGCGGAGCTTTCCGTGGCGGCGAAAATCCAGGAGGACATGTTGCCGGGCATTTTCCCGACCTTTTCAGATCGTGATGAGTTCGAACTCTTTGCGTCCATGAATCCCGCAAAAGAGGTGGGCGGCGACTTCTATGATTTCTTTCTGGTGGACGAAGATCACCTCGCGCTTGTGATTGCGGATGTGTCCGGGAAGGGCGTACCGGCGGCGATGTTTATGGTCAAAGCAAAGACGCTGATAAAGAATGCCGCTCAGATGGGACTCTCCCCGAAAGCTGTGCTTGAGAAGGCCAACAATCAGCTTTGCGAAAACAATGAGACCGAGATGTTTGCCACGGCCTGGATTGGGATACTGACGATTTCGGACGGCTGTATGGTGTGCGCGAACGCGGGCCATGAATATCCGGCGATTCGGAAAGAAGGCGGCAGCTTCGAACTTTTCCGCGACCGTCACGGACTGGTGCTTGCCGGGATGGAGAATATGCATTACAGCGAATATGAACTGAGGTTTATGCCGGGAGACGCCATCTTCGTTTATACGGACGGCGTGACGGAAGCGACCAGCGGGGCAAACGAGCTTTTTGGCACAGAGCGTATGCTCCGGGCGCTCAATCGGAAAGAGCACGCGTCCTGTTCGGAGCTGTTCGCACAGGTGCAGGGGGATATCGATGCGTTTGTGGGGGACGCCCCTCAATTTGATGATATCACGATGCTGACCCTGTGCTATCGCGGAAAGCATTCCGAACATTTGCATGAAAAATCGACCGTTTAACTCGAAATTCTTGCTTTTTTTGCTTTCTCAGTTTATCATGAAATAGTATATTGTTGTTCTATAATTTATGTGATTGTTTTGTTT
>JAJBTR010000016.1:0-3420 GCA_020860745.1 Lachnospiraceae bacterium
AAATCCACAATAATCGCAGAGTTGGCTGTCTCCATGAGGCAAGGGGCGCGGACTGGATGAAGTGTCAGGGCTATCGGATTCTGGCGCGGAATTTCCACTGCCGGTTCGGAGAGATTGATATTATTGCGAAAAAGGATGGCTGTATCTCCTTCGTGGAAGTGAAATACAGGAGCAGTGACAGCCATGGTTCGCCGCAGGAGGCTGTGGATTTCCGGAAACAGCAGAGGATATCCAATGCCGCTTCGTATTATCTTTATAATCATCGATGCCCGATGGATACGCCCTGTCGCTTTGATGTGACGGCGGTTTCCGGGGAGGAGATCAGGCTGATTGAGAATGCTTTCCCCTACTGCGGAAATTTTGGCGGATAATTTGTCTGTACATGCAGGGTTATCTGACTGGGGCGATGGTATAGAGTGGATAGAATAATCCGTGTTTATTTTGCCTGGTCTGCAGCGCGCCTTAACCCCGGGAGCGTGTATGGTTGGCGGAATGGAGAAATGAGATGGCGGAGAAAAAAACAGGAGAAATACGTGCAGAATTGCAGTCGGCGGCGGACAACGAACTGCCGGCTTTTATCACCGCATATGAGGCAGACCCCCGCGCAGGCGTACAGTCCCTGGTGGTGCAGGCGCGGAAGCGGGTGGCAAAGCGGGAGGCGGAGATTGCCCGCACGGAGAATCTGAAAATATATGAGCGCAAGTATGCGGATTATGAGTTTATCTGCGGCATCGATGAAGTTGGCCGCGGACCGCTGGCGGGTCCGGTGGTGGCGGGCGCAGTGATTCTTCCGAAAGACTGCCGGATACTTTATATCAATGATTCGAAAAAGCTTTCCACGAAAAAACGGGAGGAGCTTTACGATGTTATCATGGACCAGGCGGTTGCCGTGGGAACCGGCATGCGCAGCCCGCAGCGCATCGACGAGATCAACATCCTGCAGGCAACCTATGAGGCTATGCGGGAAGCCATCGGTAAGCTGGATCCGCAGCCGACATTGCTCTTAAACGATGCTGTGACAATCCCGGAGGTCTCCATCCGGCAGGTGCCGATCATCAAGGGCGACGCGAAGAGCATTTCCATCGGCGCGGCGAGCATCGTCGCGAAAGTGACCAGGGACCGGCTGATGGTGGAATATGACAGGATTATGCCGGAATATGGGTTCGCTGCAAACAAGGGGTATGGCTCAGCGGCACATATCGAGGCGCTGAAAAAATATGGGCCGACGCCGATTCACAGGCAGAGTTTTATCGGGCATTTTGTATAGACATAAAGAACTATCGTGATTTGATATAGCATGCTGGTTTTGGGTATAACGAATGGATTTGGTAAGAAAAGATAATGTTGATATATTGAAGATAGAAAACCATATTCTGACTGACGGTAAGACATTACCGTTGCTGACTTTCCCTCTTCTTGAGAATTCCGGGATCGTTCGACACTGCGTTACCATGCGTCCGGGCGTCGGCAGCGAGGGCATTTTGTCTGCGCTGAACCTCAGCTTCACCAGAGGGGACGATCCGGATCATGTGAGGGAGAATTACCGCCGTCTGGCCGAAGCGCTGGGCGTTGATCTGGAGAGAATCGTCTGCTCGGACCAGACGCACACCACAAATGTCCGGGTGGTTGCGGAGGCGGATGCGGGAAAGGGTGTTGTCCGCCCGAAAGATTACACAGATGTGGATGGCCTGATCACGAACGTGCCGGGGCTTACGCTGGCGACGTTTTATGCGGATTGTGTGCCGCTTTATTTCGTGGATCCGGTACACCGGGCGATCGGGCTCAGCCATTCCGGGTGGCGCGGCACTGTGTGCCGGATGGGAGAAAAAACACTGGAGGCGATGGCGGAGAACTACGGCACGCGGCCGGAGGAGGTGCTGTGCGCGATTGGACCGTCAATCTGTCAGGATTGCTATGAGGTCAGCGCGGATGTGGCGGAGGCTTTCGCAGAGGAGTTTGCCGGACATGAGGAGGAGATCCTGAAACCGCGGGGGTTTGCCGGGCATGAGACAGGGAATATAAAGCCTCGGGGGTATTGCATGATACCCGGGCAGGAAGAAATGAAATCCGGGGTGATTCCCGGCAGAAAATATCTGCTGGATCTATGGAGGGCAAATGAAATTGTGCTTTTGGAAGCGGGAGTTTTACAGGAGCATCTTTCAGTTACAGACATCTGCACCTGTTGTAATCCTGAACTGTTGTTTTCCCACCGTGCCAGTCATGGGAAAAGAGGAAATCTCGGAGCATTTCTATCTCTGAGTGAAGTAGTATAATCGTAGCTGTTCCGTATCATCACAGTTGCGAGGATAAGTTTATTTAAAACCGTTGCTCGATGGAATAAGAAAAGCGAAGCTGCCAGCATAGAGTCAGCTTCGTTTTTTGCTTTATCAGGAGATATCGGTGGTCGGCGAGTTCTTGTTTCATAGGAAAGACATTGTTTTTGTAAAGTGTTGGTTTTCTTATGGGAAAGTGGGGAAGTGTGTCCTGAGAGAAAAAGCAGCGTTATATTCAATCAACCCCATCTGGTATCACGAATGGTATGGGTTTACGTCACGAGCGGTCGACACAAATTACAAAAAATATGATAAAATAAACGCAGGCTATGAGCCGTGCAGCAGAGTGCAGATGAACGGGTACTGCGGGGTTCATGGTATTTCAGACAGATGGGAATGGTGATAGAAGCAGGTGCGAAAGAAAGGAGGACAGGCAGTATTTGTTTTTATCCGTTACAGAAGGAACACAGTGATATGCGCAGGGCTGGATATAGCCCATGGAGCAGAAGGGAGTTAACATGAAAAGAATTTTGATAATACTCCTGTCTCTGGTTTTGTGTCTTTCCGTGTCGGTTACCGTATTTGCGGCAGCCACCGGAACATCAGGGACGGAGGAGTATGATGTGTATCTGTCCGTTGAGGATGCTGAGGATGCGTTGTCAGTTGTTCTGACCGCTGAGACGGCGGTGACCGACGGTGTGGTTACCATCACCTATGATACGAGTGTCGTATCCATTGATGAGGATAACATCGTTCCTGATGATGACTCAGTGGATGAGTATTCTGTCAATGCCGGGGAAGCGGGTACGGTTAAGATTGCCTGGGTGTCTGCTGAGGCTCAGACAGGAACACTGTTTACCCTGGGGTTTGCGTTGAAAGACAGTGCCTCGGTTACGGAGAATACCTTTTCCCTGGAGGGAACTGTGAATACGGCGGAGAACACGGCGGTGACCCTGGGGGTGGTCTTCTCGGATGGAAGCGGAGGCACTGTTACGGTGGATAAATCTGCGCTGGAGACTTTCTATACTGCCGGCCTTGTATTTTCTGAGGCTTATTATACAGCCGAGAGCTGGGCTGTCTTTAAAGCAGCCATGGAGACGGCGCTGACGGTGCTGGAGGACGAGGATGCCACCCAGGAGGAGGTCGA
>JAJBTR010000016.1:3520-11245 GCA_020860745.1 Lachnospiraceae bacterium
GAGGATGCCACCCAGGAGGAGGTCGACGCGGCGCTGGCTACCCTGCTTGACGCGGTAGAGGCCCTGAAATCGAACACAGCAGCTGACACGGAGACTGACACGGAGGATAACACAGCGGCGGCATCGACGACGAGTTCGGAAACAGGAGATACCGCACCGGTGTATATCCTGTTTGTCATTCTGATAATTGCGGCGGTAGCAGCGGCAGCCGTGCTGTATCGTAATAAGAAACGCGCACAGCAGTAAAGGAGGAGATACATAATGAAAAAAATGAAGCAGGCTTTAGCGCTTGTTTTGGCAGTCATGCTGATCTCGTCCCTGGCGCAGACGGGCGGCGCCGTGAATGCACTGGCAACAGAAGGCGGTACGGAAAGCAGTGGCAATAGCGGCACCGGGGAAAACGCGGACGGCAGTGTTTCTGCGGAAACAGAGGAGAGTGCGGAAGCGGAAGAGAGTGCGGCTGGCGGTCTGGATGAGTCGGAGCAGGGAGAGACGGACGGCCTGTCGGATGCGCAGGACGAAGCGTACGGCGAAAGCGCAGACGCTGTCGAAGCGGCGGAAAGCGGGGACGCGGAAGATACAGGAGACGAGGAGTCCGGGGACGTGGAAGATACAGAAGACGGAGAGACTGAGGCTGCGGCGGAGGAGAGCGGATCTGATTTCACGATTACAGAGGTGGATCGAAGTGAGATAGATATCGATCTGACTTCCGGCATATCCGCTGATTCACTGCCTGAGGCTGCTTCCTACGATGACGAAGATGTAGTAAAGGTTATCATTGAGTTTACAGGGGATTCCGTTGTGGAGGCCAACAGCTCTGCGGAACCGAACAGCATATCTTCTAATCGTAAAACCAGGTCGCTGGAGAGAACCCAGACGAACGCGATCGAGCAGATTGAGGAGGAGGTTCTGGATGGGGAAGAACTGGAGGTAGAGTACCAGTACACCTGGCTGATCAATGCGGTCGCCACGGAAGTCCCGTATGGATCGATCAGTGAGATTGAGGATCTGAGCAGGGTGGAAAAGGTCTACATCCAGGAGAGATATGATGTGCCGACGACAGAGGAGACGAGTGACACAATGACTTACTCCTCCGGCTCCATGATCGGCAAGAGCGATACCTGGGATCTCGGATATACCGGTGAGGGGGAGACGATCGCCATTATCGACACCGGCCTCGATACGGATCATCCCAGCTTTGCGGCGCTGAGTGAGGATGTCGAGATCTCCGCTACAGAGAGCACGGTTTCTTCTGTGCTGAGTACTCTGAATGTCTATACGAGCTATACCGGTTTGGCGGTAGATGATGTATATCTCAGCAGCAAGGTGCCCTTTGCGTTCAATTACTGTGACGATGACCTGGACGTCACCCACGATAATGATGACCAGGGCGACCATGGTACACATGTGGCGGGCATCACTGCGGCTAATGAGCTGGACAGCACAAATGTTGTGGGCGCTGCACCCGACGCGCAGCTGTATGTGATGAAGGTGTTCGGCAAGGACGGCGGCGCTTACGAGGAGGATATTCTGGCGGCTCTGGAAGACGCCCTGATACTGGACGCGGATGTGATTAACATGAGCCTTGGCTTAACAGCCGGCTTTTCCACATCCGGAGAAAGCGTTATGGATGCGGTTTACGCCAGTGTGGAGAAGACCGATACGATTCTGGCGGTCGCCGCCGGAAATGAATCCACAATGGGTTCCTATAACCTGCTTGGGTATGACAGCAACCTGACCGGCAATCCGGATAACGGAGTCGTTTCTTCACCGGCCACATATGCCAGTGCGCTCAGCGTGGCCAGCGTGAACAATACTTATGTCACCAGTTATTATGTTGAGGTAAACGGAGAACAAATCTATTACACAGAAGGTTCCGGCGGCATGAATGAGCCTGTAAGCACGCTGTATGGACAGACGCTGGAGTTCGTTATCATTGACGGATATGGTGAGGAATCAGATTATGAAGGCGTCGACGTGAAGGGAAAAGTCGCAGTGGTGGAACGCGGCGTCATCCCTTATACCGAGAAGACGGAGGCGGCGGAGGCTGCCGGCGCTGTCGCCTGCCTGGTCTATAATTATGAAAACAGTACAATTAGCGCTGGACTGAGTGGATCTACCTCCACTATCCCGATGGCCACGTTAACGTTGAGCGGCGGCGAGACCCTGATAGCGGCGGCGGAGGCCGGCGTAACGACGATGTATTTCGATTCGGAAGCAGGCAGTTACGAGAATCCTGCCGCTTACGAGATGAGCGATTTTTCTTCGTGGGGTACCACGGCGGAGCTGGCGATTGAGCCGGATATTACCGCTCCGGGAGGCAGCATCTATTCCACGCTGGACGGAGGAGTTTATGGGACGTACAGCGGCACTTCCATGGCGTCCCCGCAGGTGGCAGGTATTTCCGCCCTGGTGGATCAGTATGTGAAAGAGGAGATGGATCTGACCGGCGATGAGGAGGTGCACAATCTCATCACCGCTCTGCTGCTGAGCACTGCCTCGCCGCTGACCTATGATGAGGATACTTATTATTCTCCCCGTCAGCAGGGATCCGGTCTGGCAAACGCGGCGCTCGCGGTCACCAGCACAGCATATCTGAGCGTGGATGGAGAGACGGAGCCTCAGATTGAACTGGGCGACGATCCGGAGAAAACCGGAAGCTATTCCTATTCTTTTGATGTGGTTAACTTTGGCGATACCACGCTGTATTATGATGTCGACACCTCCGTGCAGACAGAGGATTATGTGGAGTATGACGGCGTAGAATATATGTCGTCCACGCCGGTTAATCTGGATGCCGATACTTCCGCCAGCGGGTCTGCCCTCGTGTATACATATGATTATAATGAGGATGGGTTGGCAAATTCCCATGACGCCCGCCAGGCATATCTGATGGTTCAGAACGGGGAGAGCGTCTCTGACGAAGAGACGTTCCGTTATGACCTGACCGGAGACGGCAGCCTGGGTGAAACTGATATTCAGGCTTATCTGGATACCCTGGTTGGCAAAACTGACAGTGAGGATGAACTTGACCTTTCAGAACAGACGGTGTGCGTCGGGGCCGGGGAGACCGTTACTGTCAGCGTCGCCATTGAGGTGAGCGGCGAGAGCATGGACTGGATGGACGAGCATTTTGAAAACGGCATTTATGTGGAGGGATTTACCGTACTGACCGCGAAGAATGGCGGTGTGGATCTGTCTCTGCCGTACCTGGCATTCTACGGCGGCTGGGAGGATGCGCCCATGATCGACGGCGGTTATTACTACATGACGGAAGAGGAACTGGCCGGCAGTGCGAGCCAGGAGGTTAACTATCTCTTCAGCAATATGGATATTGGCGCAGAGGAATACAAAGAGATCGATGAAGAGATGTACGAACTGCTTAAACTATTTGAGGATTATGCAATCTCTCCCGGCGATAATCCATACCTGGCTCTGCTTTCCCTTATGGATTTGGATGAGGACGAAGACGAGGGTCTGAATGAGAGCGAGGATGAAGGTGAGGAAGAGGATGTGAGTGAGGAAATTGACCGGGATCACATCTCCCTTTCCCCGAATGGGGATGGCAATCTCGATTACATTTCTGATATTTATCTGTCCATGCTGCGCAATGCGGAGAAAGTGAATATCACCTTTGCTGACGCCGGAACCGGGGAAGTGTATGCGGACAACACCGCCAGCAGGGTCAGCAAGACCTGGTATGCTGCTGCAGGTTCCTGTAATATTTTCACGTACAGCGAATCTGTGGGCGGCTATGCCTGGGAGGGCACCGACGCTAACGGTAATTCGCTGGAGAATGGTACGGTGGTGAAGATGACTGTCTCGGCCTGGCTGACAGAAGATTCCGAGCCTGATGTCTGGGAGGAGACCATCATTATTGACACGGAGGCTCCAGTCCTGGATCTGGAGGAGAGCAGTTCCTATGTCACGACGAACGCGGATGGCAGCAGAACCCTGACGCTGACATACAGCGACAACGTGGATGTGGCCGCAGTCTGCTTCCTGTCCGAAGACGGTGAGACTATCCTGGATGTGAAGACCGTGGAACACCCTGAGACCACGGGGGACGCGATGACGATGACATTTGATATCACCGACTATGGCGACACCTTCTATGTGACTGTGGGCGACTATGCCATGAATGAGTCCGCTTATCTGATCACAAACTCAGGCGTCTATGTGGATTCGGATGCCGGTCAGGCGGCGGAGTAATACTGACAAAATGGTTATTTTTGAAAAATTAAGTAAAAACAGATATTGACGGTCGACCCTCCCGTTGTTACAATAGAGATAATATACATTCGGGAGAGGCAAAGGCGCCGCGGAGAACGAAAGTTTTTCGCAGCGCCTTTTTTATCGCAGAGGATGCTGCGATGCAGCCGCGCGTGGGATCTTATTGACAGGGAGGAGCAGAAAACATGAGTGCATTTGAGCCGATTTTATGCGGGCATCGGGGAGTGGATGAGATTCTGGATCATATCCGTCTGGGGGACAATGTGGTATGGCAGGTGACGACGCTGGAGGAATTTCAGTGCTTTGCGCTTCCTTTTGTGAAACAGGCGATTGCGGACGGAAGGAATCTGATTTATATGCGGTTCGGCAATCATGAGCCGCTGCTTACGCCGCAGCCGGGCCTGAAAATTTATGAATTTGACCCGAACGAAGGGTTCGAGACCTTTACGGTAAATATCCGCAGCCGGATCACGGAGGAGGGCTACGACGCTTTTTATGTGTTTGACAGTCTTTCCTCCCTCCAGTCAGTCTGGTATACGGACCTGATGATGGGAAATTTTTTCCGTGTAACCTGTCCGTACCTGTTTATTCTGGATACGGTGGCATATTTTCCGCTGCTGCGGGGGCGTCACTCCTACGATGCGGTGGCGAAAATCCGGGATACGACGCAGCTGCTTCTGGATGTGCATTCGGGAGATGGGAAGCTTTATCTCCAGCCGCTGAAGGTCTGGAACCGGAACCTGCCGGAGATGTTTCTTCCGCATGTCTGTGATATGGAGACAGGAGAGTGTAAGACGCTGCGCGGCGGCATTCCGCTGAGCAGATATTACCAGCTGGCAGATGAAACGGAGGCGGAGAGCCAGGATCAGAATCTGGACAGCTATGACCGTTTTTTTGCACTGGCGCGCCTGGAATATAAGCACGGGACGTTCAGTGAGGAGACGGAGGACCAGATCATTGAGAGTACGATGACAAAGGATGCGCGGCTGCACGAGCGGATTAAGCGGTATTTTCAGCCGAAGGATTACTTCAAACTGCGGGACCGGATGGTGGGGAGCGGCGCGATTGGCGGAAAGGCCTGCGGGATGCTGCTGGCCAGGCGGATTGTCAGCACCCGTCTGCCGGAATATGCGGCTCACACGGAGCCCCACGATTCCTTTTATATCGGTTCCGATGTCTTTTATACTTACATCGTGTCGAACGATTGCTGGAAGATGCGGATTGCCCAGCGCACGAAGGAGGGATATTATACGGAGGCGGAGCCTCTGTGGCAGGCGTTGCTGTCCGGGGAGTTTCCGGCGGATATCCGGGAAAAATTCCGTGCGCTCCTGGAATATTACAGCGGAAGCCCGATTATCGTGCGGTCGTCCAGCTTTCTGGAGGACGGATTTAATAATGCCTTTGCGGGGAAATACGAGTCCGTGTTCTGTGTGAACCAGGGGACGCCGGAGGAGTGTCTGGAGGCTTTTGAGAATGCGGTGCGG
Organism: Lachnospiraceae bacterium; assembly: GCA_020860745.1. Taxonomy (GTDB): domain Bacteria; phylum Bacillota; class Clostridia; order Lachnospirales; family Lachnospiraceae; genus Eubacterium_I. The sequence continues at coordinate 9,238 of JAJBTR010000016.1, forward strand.
ACGGTCTATGCCAGCACGATGGATCTCTCGGCGCTGGAGTACCGCCGGCAGAGAGGCCTGGAAAATCAGGATGAGCAGATGGCGGTGCTGGTGCAGCGGGTATCCGGCGCGTTCTGGGGAGATTATTATTTCCCGGCGGCGGCAGGTGTGGGCTACAGCCACAGCCTTTACCGGATGCGGAAGGATATGGATATGTCAGCAGGGCTGCTCCGGATTGTGGCGGGCCTCGGCACCCGCGCGGTGGACCGTCCGGAGAACGACTATCCGCGCCTGGCCGGCCTCGACCGCCCGGCGGTGTCCCTTTACAGCTCTGTGGCGGATAAACACCGCTATTCCCAGAGAAATATTGATGTGCTGGATGTGTCGGATAACCGGATCAAAACGGTTACCTTTGATTCTGTTATGGGCCAATTGCCCCTCTGGTATAAAAAAGCGGTGATGGAGCGGGACTATGAGGCGGAGGCCACCCTGAAGCGGCTCAACCGCTGGCGGCAGGTCTGGTTTGTCAACTGCCAGAAGCTGCTGGAGAACAGAGAATTTACCACTTATATGCAGAAAATATTGCAGGTTCTCGATGAGGTCTACGGAAATCCGGTGGATATCGAATACACGGTAAACATTGACGAGGAGGGAGAGTTTGCGGTCAACCTGGTACAGTGCCGCCCGCTCTACACCGGCGCGGAGGGCGGTACCGTGCAGATCCCGGAAATCGCGGGGGAAGACATCTTTTTTGAACTTAAGGATTCCTCCATGGGAGACTCCAGGGAAATCCGAGTGGATGTGGTCGTACAGATTGACCCCATCGGGTATTACGAATATCCTTATAATATGAAGCCGAAAGTAGCGGAGGCGCTACGGAAGCTGAATCTCCACTACCGGGAGCAGGGAAAGCGGATTCTGCTGATGACGCCCGGCCGGATCGGGACCTCCTCCCCGGAGCTCGGCGTGCCGGTGACCTTTGCCTCCATATCGAACTGCTGCGGCATCTGCGAGGTATCGGACAACAGGGCAGGGTACATGCCCGAACTCAGCTACGGCAGCCATATGTTCCAGGATCTGGTGGAGGCGGATATCTTTTACAGCGCGGTCTGGAACGACCACCGGACGCCGGTTTACAGGGAGAACTTTTTCACAGAACTGGAAAATCATTTCGCGGAGATCTGCCCGGATATGGAATCGATGTTTGGGATGTTCCGCGTGGTGGAGCCGGAGAGATTGTACTACTGGAGCGACGCGAAAGCGGGGAGGACAGTGTGCGGTTACAAAAAAGTGTCGCACCGCGATACTTCGCGTGCGAGCGGTTGCGCAGCAAAATCACCGGTTTTCTGAACGAAGCCGGTGATTTGGTAAATCTACTTTAGATGTTTTAGCGACAGATCCTAACCCGGATAAACCGGAATAGAAATTTTGCCATTTTGCGCAAAAAAATCGTTTGTAAGCGCCTAAGTATTGTAATTATAGTTCCCCCAGCAACTCAGCGATGGTGATCTGAAGATCCCCGTAAATACCAACCGTAATTGCCTGGTGAAACGGAACAATCATTGGTGCCGCATCTTCTTCGTAGCGATAAATCGTAGAGCGTTCTTTCGCGGGGTCTACAATCCAGTATTCCCGCACGCCTGCATCGGAGTAAAGTGCATTTTTGGTGGAGTAATCCATCTTACGGCTCCCCGGAGAGACAATTTCCACAATAAAATCCGGAGCACCCTTACATCCCCGGGCAGTCAGTTTGTCGCGGGAACAAATCACACTGATATCGGGCTCCACATAGGTTTTGTCATCTGCATTCAGGTCAACGGCAAACGGCGCCGGATAGACTTTGCATCCGCCGCCATGGCTGCGGATGTAATTCCTGAGCGTTGCGGATAGTTCCATAACAAGATCCTGGTGAATCCGGATCGGAGGCGCCATGTCATAAAGAACGCCATTGATCAGTTCGGCGCGTCGATTGTCCGGGAGATTCCAGTAATCCAAGGATGTACAGGATTCACTTTTTAATAATGGCATA
>JAJBTR010000245.1:0-6486 GCA_020860745.1 Lachnospiraceae bacterium
AGCCGACTTTGGTAATTTCGCACAATAAAACCCTCGCGGCGCAATTATACGGCGAAATGAAGGAGTTCTTCCCCGAGAATGCGGTGGAGTATTTTGTGTCCTACTATGACGGTGGATTCCGAGACACTATATATAGATGAGATTTGTTTGTAATACACCAGATGTTGATGCTGAATGAACCATTTGAAGGTGTTTGGACGGCGTGGATTTTGCATAACGGTGACCAAAATTCGTCGAGAGAAAGTAGTAAAAGAAACGTAGTGGGCAGCATATTGAAAAGCGGTTTGAAATCAAGTCGTTTTTGAAAGCTAACTTGCGAACGTGTTTGTGCTGTGATAAGATATAGGCGGAAAATGACAGGCTACTGTTTATGGTTACGTGTGTATAGATATAATGAGTAAACGATGATGAAAGGAGCGGATTTTATGGAAGTAGTACGTCAGTTTATTGATGCAAAGAAATTGATGTCAGTTATACCGTTACCAAAGGCATTGCAGAATAGCAGATTAGAGATTATCATACTTCCGGCTGAGGAAAAAGAGTCAGATCAAAGCATACCAGCTGAAAAAACAGCAAAGGTAAACAGTATAGTGGATTCTCTGGTTGGAATTATTCCGGATAATGGAATGACGTTGGAAGATTACCGGGCAGAAAGGCTGAGCAAATATGAGATTACTGATTGACACAAACGTAGTTTTGGATGTTCTGTTGAAGAGACAGCCTTTTTATAAAATGAGTATGAAAGTATTAAAACTATGTGCTCAGAAAAATATACAGGAATATGTTTCCGCATCAGCGGTTACAGATATTTATTATATAGCAAACAAAATGATCAAAGACAAAAGAATTGTCAGGGATTTGCTGAAAAACCTGCTTCAGGTTGTTTCTGTAGCCGCAGTCTCGGAAAATGAGATTGTACAAGCACTGGAGTTAGATTGGAACGATTTTGAGGATTCTGTGCAGTATTCTGTTGCGTTGCTCAATACCATGGATGGTTTGGTGACAAGAAACCCGGTAGATTATGCAGAGTCTGAGCTGTCAGTGTGGACTCCGGAAGAAGTGCTAAAATTAAGTGCTGATAAATAGAATATGAAAAAGAATTGAAGGAGGGGAGCAGCCGAAATATCCGGTTGCTCCTGTCCGTGTAGTTTTACTACTGCCGCACAATTCGAAAAAATGAAAGTGGTGACCAAAATTCGTGTAATGCCGATTTTGGACGAAAACAGAATACTTGCTTACACGAATTTCTGCGTAATACGCAAACTTTTTTGCGCGATAACAATGAGCCGGATAGACATACTGGTATGTCTATTTGGCGAATGCCGCGACAACGAGAAAACTCGTTTTCGAGTTTATAGATTTTGGAGGTGATTTTTCTCCGATGTTGTTTAAATTGCACAAATCATACGAGCCCACCGGCGACCAGCCGCAGGCCATCGCAGACCTGGTCAAAGGCTTCAAAGAAGGCAACCAATTCCAGACTTTGCTTGGGGTCACAGGCTCCGGAAAGACCTTCACGATGGCGAACGTCATCGAAGCCCTCCAGAAGCCGACTTTGGTAATTTCGCACAATAAAACCCTCGCGGCGCAATTATACGGCGAGATGAAGGAGTTCTTCCCCGAGAACGCAGTGGAGTACTTTGTGTCCTACTACGATTATTACCAACCGGAGGCTTATGTCCCTTCCACAGACACCTATATCGCGAAGGACTCGGCTATTAATGATGAGATTGACAAGCTTCGTCTCTCCGCGACAGCGGCTCTGTCAGAGCGGCAGGACGTGATCATTGTCGCATCTGTCTCCTGCATTTACGGCATCGGCAGTCCGAGCGACTATCAGAATATGATTGTCTCCCTGCGGCCGGGTATGGAGAAGGACAGGGACGAGGTGATCCGTCAGCTTATTGACATGCAGTATGACAGGAATGATATGGATTTTCACCGGGGCACCTTTCGTGTGCGCGGCGACACGTTGGAGATTTTTCCGGCGGATTATGGGGAGACTGCAGTCCGCGTGGAGTTTTTCGGCGATGAGATTGACCGGATCACGGAGATTGATATTCTCACCGGCGAGATCAAGGCCAGGCTGGAACACTGCGCGATTTTTCCCGCGTCCCATTATGTGGTTCCCCAGGAGAAGATAAACCGCGCCGCCACAGAGATTGAGAAGGAGATGGAGGAGAGGGTACGATATTTTAAGGGCGAGGACAAGCTGATTGAAGCGCAGCGGATCGCGGAGCGGACGAACTTTGACGTGGAGATGCTGCGGGAGACCGGTTTCTGCAGCGGAATCGAGAATTATTCCCGTCATCTCTCCGGACTGGAGCCCGGGGTTCCTCCCTACACCTTGCTGGATTATTTCCCGGAAGAGTTTCTGATTATTGTAGACGAGTCCCACATCACGATTCCGCAGGTGAGAGGGATGTACGCGGGGGATCGTTCCCGAAAGCAAACATTGGTGGATTACGGATTCCGGCTGCCCTCTGCCCTGGATAACCGGCCGCTGAATTTTGAGGAGTTTGAGAGCCATATTGACCAGATGCTGTTTGTATCTGCCACGCCGAATGTCTATGAGCAGGAGCATGAGCTGCTTCGGACAGAACAGATTATCCGCCCCACAGGGTTGCTTGATCCGCGGATTGACGTGCGCCCGGTGGAGGGGCAGATTGATGATCTGATTGCGGAGGTGAATCGTGAGACTGCCGGCGGGCATAAGGTGCTGATCACGACGCTGACGAAGCGGATGGCGGAGGATCTGACCGATTATATGAAGGAAGTCGGCATCCGCGTGAAATATCTTCACTCGGATATCGATACGTTGGAGCGGGCCGAGATCATCCGGGATCTGCGGCTGGATGTTTTTGATGTACTGGTCGGGATTAATCTGCTCCGGGAAGGACTGGATATTCCGGAGATTACGCTGGTTGCGATTCTGGACGCGGACAAGGAAGGGTTCCTCCACTCGGAGACCTCGCTGATTCAGACGATCGGCCGAGCCGCGCGAAACAGTGACGGGCATGTGATCATGTATGCAGACACCGTGACGGATTCCATGCGTGTGGCGATTGAGGAGACGGAGCGGAGACGGCGGATACAGCAGGAGTACAATGAAGCGCATGGCATTACGCCGCAGACCATACAGAAATCCGTTCGTGATCTGATCAGTATTTCAAAGAAAGTGGCGCAGGAGGAACTGGAGTTTAAGGTGGATCCGGAATCCATGAGCCGGAAAGAACTGGAGAAGCAGATTAAAGAGATCACGAAGAAGATGGAGAAAGCCGCCGCGGAGCTTGACTTTGAGGCTGCCGCCGACTATCGTGACCGGATGATTGAACTCAAAAACGCTCTGCGGGATATTGGATGAGATACGCGGTTTTTGTTTTGAATATTTCTGTTATTTTGCAGCGCAGCCGCTCGTGCGCGAAGCGTCAAAAGCGTCATTTTGTTTTGGCAGGATAGATGGAAATCGGAAAATCATTCAGGATGCTTTTCCTCTGAAAACGCAGTGATTTAACAAAATATAGAAAACTATGGAAGGAATCAGTTTTATGGAAGAGGGCAGGCAGAAGTTCTCGATAAACATAAAGCTGTCAGAAAGAATAAAAAAGATATGGCACAGCAATATATTAAAATAAGAGGAGCCAGTGAGCACAATCTGAAAAAAATTGGCCTGGATTTACCGAGGGATCAGTTTATCGTACTGACCGGCCTGTCCGGTTCAGGAAAATCCTCTCTGGCATTTGATACAATCTATGCGGAGGGACAGCGGCGTTACATGGAATCCCTGTCTTCCTACGCCCGCCAGTTTCTGGGACAGATGGAAAAACCCAACGTGGAGAAGATAGAGGGACTTTCCCCGGCGATTTCCATTGACCAGAAGTCGACCAACCGCAATCCGCGGTCTACCGTAGGCACGGTGACGGAGATTTATGATTATTTCCGGCTGCTTTATGCCCGGATTGGGATACCCCACTGCCCGAAGTGCGGCAAGGAGATCCGCAGGCAGAGTGTTGACCAGATGGCGGATCAGGTGATGCTGCTTCCTGAACGAACCCGCATACAGATTCTGGCGCCGGTGGTCCGTGGCCGGAAGGGCATGCATCAGAAGCTTCTGGAGCAGGCAAAGCGCAGCGGCTATGTACGGGTTCAGGTGGACGGCAGCGTCTATGAGCTGACGGAGGAGATCCGGCTGGATAAAAATATCAAGCACAATATTGATATTGTGGTGGACCGCCTGATCGTGAAGCCGGATATGGGTCGCCGCAGGCTGGTGGATTCCATCGAGAGTGCGCTGAAGCTGGCGGATGGTCTGATGACCGTGGATATTATTGATGGAGAAAAAATGGAGTTTTCCGAAAATTTTGTCTGTCCGGACTGTGGCGTCAGTGTGGAGGAGATTGAGCCGCGCAGCTTTTCCTTCAACAACCCTTTTGGAGCCTGCCCGGAGTGTGCCGGCCTCGGGTTTAAGATGGAGTTTGACGAGGAACTGATGATTCCGGACAAAAGTCTGTCTATCATGGACGGTGCGTTTCAGGTCCCCGGATGGCAGTCGGCTAACTCGCCGGGAAGCTTTACCCATGCCACACTGACTGCGCTGGCGAAAGAGTATGGCTTTGATCTGGATACCCCGTTCGAGGATTATCCGGAAAATATTCATGAGATTCTGATTCACGGGACGAACGGTCATCAGGTGAAAGTGCATTATAAAGGACAGCGCGGAGTCGGCGTCTATGATATTGCGTTTGAAGGTTTGATCCGCAATGTGGAGCGCCGTTACCGGGAAATCAGTTCGGAGACGGCGAAGCAGGAGTATGAGACTTTTATGCGCATCACGCCCTGCAGAGTCTGCCGGGGACAGCGCCTGAAAAAATCCTCGCTGGCTGTGACGGTGGCGGATAAAAATATCCACGAGATGACGTCGATGTCCGTAAAAGATCTGTATACTTTTATGAATGGATTGCAGCTGACCAGACAGCAGGAATTAATCGGCGCGCAGGTGTTAAAGGAAATCCGGTCCAGAGTGGGTTTTTTAAAGGAAGTGGGTCTGGACTACCTGACTCTTACGCGGGCGACAGGCAGTCTGTCCGGCGGGGAGGCACAGCGTATCCGGCTGGCGACCCAGATCGGCTCCGGGTTAGTTGGGGTGACTTATATTCTGGATGAGCCCAGTATCGGTCTTCACCAGAGGGACAATAATAAGCTGCTGGCGGCATTGAAAAACCTGAAAGATCTGGGGAACACTCTGATTGTGGTGGAGCATGATGAGGACACGATGCTGGCAGCGGATTATGTGGTGGATATCGGACCCGGCGCCGGTGAAAATGGCGGTGAGGTAGTCGCTGCCGGAACAGCACAGGACATCATGGCATGTGAGAATTCCATTACGGGCGCTTACCTGAGCGGCCGTCTGCAGATACCGGTGCCGGAGACCCGGAGAAAGCCTATAGGCTGGCTGAAGGTTCGCGGCGCCGCAGAGAATAATCTGAAAAATATTGATGTTCGTTTTCCGCTGGGAGTGATGACCTGCGTGACCGGCGTGTCCGGTTCCGGTAAAAGTTCTCTGGTTAATGAGATTCTGTATAAAAACCTGGCGAGAAAGCTGAATCGGGCGCACTGCATTCCCGGAAAGCACAGAGGAATGGATGGACTGGAGCAGCTGGATAAGGTGATCTGTATTGACCAGTCGCCCATTGGCCGGACGCCGCGGTCTAACCCGGCGACGTATACGGGAGTCTTTGACCAGATCCGCGATCTGTTTGCCTCTACGGCGGATGCAAAGGCCAGAGGCTATAAAAAAGGAAGATTCAGCTTCAATGTCAAGGGGGGCCGCTGTGAGGCCTGCGCCGGAGATGGTATTTTAAAGATTGAGATGCATTTTCTCCCGGATGTCTATGTCCCCTGTGAAGTATGTAAGGGAAAGCGCTATAACCGTGAAACTCTGGAGGTAAAATACAAAGGGAAGAGTATCTATGATGTTCTGGATATGACTGTGGAGGAGGCGCTGCCGTTTTTTGCCAATCTTCCGTCTATCCAGCGGAAGATTCAGACGCTTTACGATGTGGGACTCACTTATATCCGCCTGGGACAGCCTTCCACGACGCTCTCCGGCGGGGAGGCGCAGCGGATTAAGCTGGCCACAGAGCTTTCCCGGCGGAGTACCGGCCGGACCATCTACATTCTGGACGAGCCAACGACCGGACTGCACTTTGCGGATGTTCACAAACTGATCGAAATTCTGCATCGACTTGCGGAAGGTGGGAATACTGTTGTAGTGATCGAACATAACCTGGATGTGATCAAGACGGCGGATTATATTATAGATATGGGACCTGAGGGCGGCGACGGTGGCGGTACCGTGATCGCGGAGGGAACTCCGGAGGAAGTGGCGGAGAATCCTGCATCCTTTACCGGCATGTTTATCAGATCAAAGCTCTGAATTGTTTTAATTTTGAAGTGAGAGAATTTTGAAATTATGATTATATGAAG
>JAJBTR010000245.1:6496-11207 GCA_020860745.1 Lachnospiraceae bacterium
GCTGAAAGCCTGACGGTTAATTTTGTTTTCTGCTTAGTACTGTACAAAAACAAGGTCTTCCCTGTGAAATAAAAAAGCGGACCCTGCCAGTCGGCAAAGTCCGGGAAATTCGGGGAGTACTTCCCGGATTTGGGGGATCCGGGAAGCTTGAGTTATGAAAAATATACTAGCCTCTCGACTAATACAATTACAGTATAATTGAGGTTTGTGTCTAAAATGTGTTGGAAAGATGAATTTTGAATAAAATTAATTTTACTTTCCTGTGAAAAATAAAAAAGGGCTTTCAAAAATGGATATATTTGTATATAATATGGATTACAGTACGACAGCAAGATTTTTTACATCATAGGAAAGACCATGTTGTTGTACAGTGCTAAAGTGTATAATTTCCTATGATATAAAAAACATCTTTTAATGATAGAACAGACGGATGGACTCAGGAAGGAGACACATATGAATTCAGATATTGGAATTGATCTGGGCACAGCGAGCATTCTGGTATATGTCAGAGGGAAAGGCGTTGTTTTGAAAGAGCCTTCTGTAGTTGCTTTTGACAGAGATACCAATAAGATAAAAGCGATTGGAGAGGAGGCCAGGCTGATGCTTGGCAGGACCCCGGGCAATATCGTGGCGGTTCGCCCGCTGCGCCAGGGCGTAATCTCGGATTATACAGTTACGGAAAAGATGATGAAGTATTTCATCCAGAAGGCGGTGGGGAAAAAGAGTTTCCGCAAGCCGCTGGTCAGCGTGTGCGTACCCAGCGGTGCCACAGAGGTGGAGAAGAAAGCCGTGGAGGATGCGACATTTCAGGCGGGCGCCCGCGATGTCAAGATTATCGAGGAGCCGATCGCTGCGGCGATTGGAATCGGGATTGACATTGCCAAGCCCTGCGGCAATATGATTGTGGATATCGGCGGCGGCACATCGGATATCGCCGTGATTTCCCTTGGCGGTACGGTGATCAGCACCTCGATCAAGATCGCGGGAGATGATTTCGACGAGGCCATTGTCCGTTATATGAGAAAGAAGCATAATCTTCTGATTGGAGAGCGCACGGCGGAGGATATCAAGATCAAGATCGGTACCTGTTATCCGCTTCCGGAGCCAATGACGATGGATGTGAGAGGACGGAATCTGGTGACCGGCCTGCCGAAGACGGTAACCGTATCGTCGGAGGAGACGGAGGAGGCGCTTCGGGAGTCAACCCTGCAGATTGTGGATGCAGTGCACAGTGTGCTGGAGAAGACGCCGCCGGAGCTGGCAGCGGATGTGTCAGACCGGGGAATTGTTCTGACCGGTGGAGGAGCTTTGACCCGCGGCCTGGAGGAGCTGATCTCAGTACACACCGGGATCAATACGATGACGGCGGAGGATCCGATGACCTGTGTGGTGATCGGAACCGGCAAGTATGTGGAGTTCCTTTCCGGTAAGCGCGATGAGTAGGAGAGAATACGGTTACGAATACAGATTTGAGAGAGGGCAGTCTTTTTTTGGCTGTCCTTCTTTACTGAGAAAGTGTAGTCAACGGACGGCTTCGAAGCGTTCCGGTGTGCCCGGGATGAGGTCCATCGGACAACCGGGACGGTAGAAGCAGGATTTTCGAATAGTACAGACAGGGAGGAAAATGTCAGATGGAGACGGTGACCGGATATGTGCAGCATATTGTATACCGCAATGAGGATAACGGCTATACAGTGATGCATGTGATGGAAGATGAGGACGAGGTTACCTGTGTCGGCGTCTTTTCCATGATCAGTGAGGGCGAATATCTGGAGATGGAGGGGGAATATACGCTTCATCCTTCTTATGGTCCGCAGTTAAAGGTAAATTCCTATCGGATCCGGGAGCCGGAGGATGTGCTGTCGATGGAGCGTTATCTCGGCTCCGGTGCGATAAAAGGAATCGGTGCGGCTCTGGCAGCGCGTATTGTGCGCCGTTTCGGAGAGGATACCTTCCGGATTATTGAGGAGGAGCCGGAGCGCCTGGCGGAAGTGAAGGGGATCAGTGAACGGAAAGCGCAGGATATTTCCGCTCAGATGGAGGAAAAGAAGGAACTGCGTCAGGCGATGATGTATCTGCAGAATTACGGTATTTCCCTGAACCTGGCTGTGAAGATTTATCAGACCTATGGGATAGATACTTACCGCATTTTACAGGAGAATCCTTATAAACTGGCGGATGATGTGGATGGGATCGGGTTTCGCATCGCGGATGAGATTGCAAAGCGGGTCGGGATTCATACGGATTCCGATTTCCGGGTGCGCAGCGGCATTCTCTATATCCTGTTGCAGGCATCCCAGGAGGGGCATACCTACCTTCCGGCAGATGTACTGACGTCCCGGGCCTGTGAATTGCTCGGCGTAGATGCTGCCGCAGTGGAAAAGCAATATATGGATATGGCGATCGATAAAAAGCTGGTGCTGAAGCAGTCGGAGGATCTGCTTCAGGTCTATGCGGCATCCTACTATTATATGGAAGCAAATGTGGCGGTGATGCTGCGGGAACTGAATGTCAGATATGATGTCTCTGAGACAGAGATGGATCACAGGATCCGTAAGCTGGAAGAAATTTCTGAGATGGAGCTGGATGAATTGCAGCGAACAGCGGTGAAAGAGGCAGTTCGAAGCGGCCTGTTGGTGATTACCGGGGGTCCCGGCACGGGAAAGACGACGACGATTAACACGATCATCCGCTATTTTGAATCGGAGGGAATGGATATCTGCCTGGCTGCTCCGACAGGGCGGGCGGCGAAGCGGATGAGCGAGGCGACGGGGTATGAGGCGAAGACGATCCACCGGATGCTGGAGATTTCCGGCGGGAGGGAAGATGCGTCAGGATTCGAGCGCAATGAGCAGAATCCACTGGAGACGGATGTGATTATTCTGGATGAGGTGTCAATGGTGGACATCACACTGATGTATGCACTGCTGAAAGCGGTGGTGGTCGGCACCCGCCTGATCCTGGTGGGGGATGTGAATCAGCTTCCCAGCGTCGGTCCCGGCTGTGTGCTTCAGGATATCATTGAGGCGCACGCCTGCAATGTGGTTCGCTTAAACCGTATCTTCCGGCAGGCATCCAGGAGCGATATTGTGGTCAACGCCCACAAGATTAACCGCGGAGAAGCGGTGGCGCTGGACAACAAAAGTATGGATTTCTTTTTCCTGAAACGCACGGACACAAATGTGATCATCAGTATCTGCATCCAGCTGATTCAGGAAAAATTGCCGCGTTTTGTGCATGCGGATCCCTTTGACATCCAGGTGCTGACTCCCATGCGCAAGGGACTTCTGGGAGTGGAGCGATTGAACGGTATCCTGCAGGAATATCTCAATCCGCCGGCGCCGGGCAAGGAGGAAAAAGAACATGGCGGGGTGATTTTCCGTGTCGGAGATAAGGTGATGCAGACTAAAAACAACTACCAGGCGGAGTGGGAAATCAGGAACCGTTACGGTATTCCGGTGGAAAAAGGACTCGGCGTGTTCAACGGGGATATGGGAATTGTGCGGGAAATCAATTCTTTTGCGGAGACAATGTCGGTCGAGTTTGAGGAGGGAAAAATGGTGGAGTATCCCTTTGGTCAGCTGGAGGAACTGGAGCATGCCTACGCGATCACGATACATAAGTCGCAGGGCAGCGAATACCCGGCTGTGGTGATACCGCTGCTGGATGGACCGCGGATGTTGATGAACCGCAATCTTTTATATACAGCAGTGACCAGAGCGCGCAAGTGTGTGACCCTGGTGGGGGATGACCGCACCTTTTTCCGTATGGTAGAAAATGTCAGTGAACACAGGCGTTACAGCGGGCTTCGGGACCGTCTGGAGGAGTTGTGAGTTACGGATAACTGCCGGAAAAAACAGGGGGTTCGTATCTGCCTGCAGGATTTGCACAGGATTTCAGCTTGCAATATTGAGAGAGTAGACAGGAGAAGGGGTGCTATACAGACGAATTACGGAGTATCTTTACCCGCCGCGGTGTCCCGTCTGTGACAGGATATCCGGCCGCGGCATCTGTGAATCATGTAAAAAAAGACTGGTCTATATTTCAAAAGACTTTTGCATGAAATGCGGAAAACCTTTGGATGGCGATCGGGAGGAGTATTGCCGGGATTGTGGCAGAAGGAAACACGATTTTGAGCAGGGACGGTCGCTGCTTTCCTATCAGGGACAGGTGCGGCAATCCCTTTATCGTTTGAAATACGCTAACCGCCGCGATTACGCTGCGGTATACGGGCGGGAGGCAGCGCTGCATCTGGGACGATGGATCCGCCGGATGAGGATTACAAGGATTGTTCCAATCCCGCTGCATCCGTCCCGGCGAAGGACGCGCGGGTATAACCAGGCAGCGTTGATTGCCCGGGAAATCGGATGGCAGCTGGATCTGCCGGTGGATGAAAAGCTGCTGCGCAGGATCAGAAAGACCGCACCGCAGAAGATGCTGAGTGGTCAGGAGAGGCAGAAGAACCTGGCCGGAGCCTTTCAGGTACTGGGCGGTATCGGACGGGGAGAAAGGATTCTTCTGGTCGATGATATCTATACGACGGGGCACACGGCGGACGCGGCGGCCCGCTGTCTTAAGCAGGCTGCAGACTGTAGGGTATATGTACTCACTGTGGCTATTGGAGGATAGGGTTTATGTATCCGTCCTATGAGAGAATGAACAGGGTTGTTTCATGAAGAAATTTTAAACATAAGATAAATGCTGAATTTAA
>JAJBTR010000330.1 GCA_020860745.1 Lachnospiraceae bacterium
GAACAGATAATGTCCCTTGGTTGTTTTCGCTGTCGTTAAAATCAAATGTTGCTTTTGTTGCTTGGCATAAAGACGATTCTGTTATGCGAATCTGCTTTCCATCTACAACAGAAGTGATGTCAATATTAGCAGTGTTTCCACCAAGAATCTGGAAATGAAGGGTTACTCCGGATGCATCGTCTTTATAACATCCTGCATATCTTTCATACAAAATTTGCAGTTGTCTGTCGCTGTCTTTATAGCCGGTTAAATTATAAAAAAGTTCAATTGCTCTTGCGTATTCCCCTTTTTCCATACAGGCAACCGCTTCATTGTATTGTGTCAATTGCTGATCAACGGGCGCTTCATCAGCTTTTTTGAAAACCAAATCTGTCCCGAAAATCAAAAAGCCTGCAATCGCCATAACAACAGCAATTACACTTATAGCCAATACAATTTTTTCTGCTTTTTACCTGTATGCTTGTTGTTTACAGTAAGAAGGTCAGCCTCTGAGGTTCTTCCAAGCGCATTTAATATGCTTTTTATGAGGTCTATATCCGAACCGATTTTATTGTAATCCAGCGCCTGTATTGCGCTGATATTTTTGGGAATATCATAAGGATTCATCTCAGAAAAAACAGGAATCACTATTTTTCCGGTATATAAACTCTCATAATGATTGACCAGAGATTCGAAATTTTCTTTCGATGTGCCGATTATAATTACAGTTTTTGCATTAGCGAGCGCAGCATTACAAGCTTTTTTATACAACTCGCCGCTTAAATCAGAAACTGAAATGCGGCTGTAAAACGATTTGATTTTTGTTGCCTCAAGTTTTTGATATAAGTCTTGTGCAATAATGGAATCCTTCGTACGCCTCCCGGCGTGATCGCTTTCTATATAGCAGATATATGTATCAATATCCTCATAGTAATTTGCGACAGAATATTTTGTCCCGCAGGATTCGCACACATAAACTCCGTCGCCGATTATTAAATTTCCGCCGCATTTTTTACATTGCATATCGCTTAACTCTTATCTAACCATACATCTTTTATCTGCGTTTTAACGGTTGTATTCGTAGGGGCAGTCCCCTCCAAATTATATTCCGTATAGATTGTACCGCTTCTTGTTACGATAAAATCTTTATTCATATATACTACATCTTCAATAATAGTATTTTCACTACCTAAGCGAGACAATGTTAATTCGTTGCTAAGAATAAAAAATTGTAAAGTAATATCACTATTCGAATAAAAATCAGTTGTCTCTACATCTATAATATTTAAGTTTTCATAAGTGTCATAAGCGCCATCAGCAAATGTAAATAATGTTCCGTTTTCATCAAGAGCAACTATACTTACCGTTCCACTACTGATTTCAACATTAACGCTAATCTCTTTGATGTTTTTTAACGAAGCAATAAATGAATTAGCATTTGTCTGAATGCCATAGAACACGGATACGACTGTTCCATCGGATTTTAATCCAACCAATGCAGCACTCGCCATTCCTCCGTCACCACATCGTTCTACATCGTAAGACAATGAAACAATTTTATCCCACTCATTTGTAGCTTGTAACCAACTATCCGTACCGTCTGGATTGATTTCATTCTTAGTATTTCCATATATCACCTTTCCTTCACTGGTTAAGGCCGCATTTGTAGTATTAAAACGAGAAGTAATTTGTATAATATTTTCCCAATCAGAATCTAATCCGTTATTAGTTTTTGAATTTGTTACATAGCCGTCCTCATGTAATGCATATAGCGCAATATTATCGGCGATAGAAACGATTTTACCATGCTCGTCTATGCTAATGTTACTGTTGGCATCTCCGGGATTATAAGTAAAAGTTTCAACAGAACCATTCGCTGAAATATAATAAGCACCATGTGATGATGAACCCAAATTATTATTTGTTGCGACAGTTGCCAGCTTTTCTCTCCAATTAAGTTCAGCTTTTTTCTGCATTTCTGCCGAATCTTTGTATCCGTTCATGTCCCGAAACGCCCAAGCGGCCTGAGGATAATCACCATCATAATACAACTGCATGGCGGCAGTATATTTGCCCATATTCAGAGACTCTTGCTGCATCTCGGCTGAATCCTTAAAATCAGACAGTTTTGCAAAAGCATCAGCTGCCTCACCGTATTTCTCTTCGTTATATAACTGCATTGCGGTCTGATAATCAGCGTTATATGTAATGTAATCTTTTATATAGGGGAAAGAAACAACACCTGCCACCAATATAACACCCACAAGGATCGCAGCTGATATGCCCAGTCTCTTTTTTAATTTTTTTCGCCGGGCTGCCAACATAATCGGCAACGGTATCATCTTTTTGATTCCTCGGAGAAGTTCCTGCTCAAAGTCGTCTTTCGACATATTCTGTGTGGCCAAGATAGCAAATTCGTCCGGCAAATCTGACTTTGGCATATCAAAATAAAGCGGAATCAGTGTTTTGCCTGCGTCGTTTTGGCGTAATGTTAAAAAACGGCTCCACTCATTTCTCACCCAAGGGGATTCAATGTTTTCCTTGGAGGAGCAGACAGTCAGCATCACCTTACTGGAATAGAGCGCGGCATAAATATAAGGCTCATATTCCGTTCCGATCTTATCCTCTAAGGTAATGCGGGAGAAAAACACCTTGTAACCGTTCTCAGTCAGTTTTTTATAAAGTTTTTGAGCGGCAATGCTGTCTTTGGTTCTGTTTCCCTTATTATCCGTTTCCTTATAGGAAATAAAGATGTCAAATGGTTTTTCTTTTTTTGAAACAGCAAGAATCCCTTTTTGTATATTGTTGATCGCTTCAGCATTCTCTCGATAAAACGCCGTTTGCTAATCGTCGGCATATTGGAGAACCTTTTGGTAATTTCTATCGTTTAAGATGGATTCGTAATGTGTGCGGTTACAGGTAGGGATATATTTTCCCGTTTTCGGATCTTGGACAAATGTAACGCCGTATTTACATAAAACAATGTCCCAATAAATTTCCGGATCTTCCGGGCATAAGGCTAAAAGCTGATTAAAAATGGTTTCAGCCTTGTCATATTCGTTTTGCCGCAGATAGCTGTTTTCCCTGTCGTATAACAGCTGCGCGCTTTCATCCGAAAACAGAGGCAGAATTTGTTTGCTTCCGCAATAATCACAAACAGCAACCCTGCTTTTAGAGGTCACTGTGAGACTGCCGCCACATATTTTACATTTAAAAGTCTGCATGATTTTTCATTCCTTTATAGATTTCTATCAATTCTTCAAAGGACAATTTAAGCCCCACGCTATCCAGTTTGCCTTTTTGCTTGTCGTATAATATTTTTAAATATTTTTCTTGTATTTCATCATTTCCATAATGGATTGCTCGATGACAGTTTGGACAGATACACACTATGTTTTCTTCTCTATCCAATTTAGATTTTTTCTGATACCTCTGACTGTTTGACACTGTGCACGGAATTAAATGATGTGCCTCCATATAAGGTACACCTGAACGAGTTTGAAAAGTAAGGCGAGATGAATCGATAGCACAGTGATAATTATTGATAGCCAGGACTCTTTTTGCAATTAAAGGATCTCTTTTGATACATTGACCACCGGAGAAGTTAGATATCTCATCGGGTACATTTTCATAGTTTCGTGCATATTTGAATGTCGCTGCCGGTGTGGAATGAACTTGATTTTGATAATCGTAACTTTCAAGGTCATTGATATAGGATATAATTTTTTCTTTCAGTTCCGGATATTCTTTTAAAAAGGTGCGCTGTTTCCGAAACATATATGGATTGTATTTTGAGGTCTCAATGACAAAAGATTGTTCTATAGATTCCAGATTGAACAGATTATCGCTCATAACACTGTAAGATGCGCAGCGTTGCGTACCGTCTGAATCTTTAAAATATCTACCCTTTTCTTCTCCTGATTGCGGTTTGTTAAAGACAGTTGCGTTTTTACAATAGGCGACTATCCTTCTGTCTGTACTTTTACCGATAGCCTTAACATAGATAACGAGTACACCTTCAACATAGTCTTTTGCTTTCGGGTCTAAATTAGTAATATCAACATGGTCATCATCCGGGACAAAGCCATAAAACATTCCATCGTCATTTCGTCTTAAATTGAGGATTTCATATCCGATATGGTCTTTAGGATAATCTCCGGATTGTAAGTCGACTAACATCATTTTTATATCCATTTTATTTTTCTCCATTTTCTTGTTTTCCTTCAATTATTTCAAATCAATCCAAATACAAGGCCGCACACCTTTTGCACGGACAACAGTTTCTCCGTCTTCAACGATCTCGCCGGACGCCGTTACATACACAGCGTTTACATCGGCCTTTGTACGAAGCCACCAATCCTTTTCACCGGAGAGGATGAATTCGTCTTCCAGATCTTCTGCCTCTTCTTTGCTGAGCAGATAGACCTTGCAGTCTGCACCGTCAATTTTGGTCGTCAAGATACCGGCTAACTGCTCTTCGGAGAACGAACCGATAAATTCATTGTTGAGCCAGTTGCAAAGGGAACTTTCCTGCCATGTAACATCTTTTATTTCATTGTTGTACGGCAGTTCACAGATAGCTTCCTGCGCAATCAGCAGCATCCTGTCATCCTCCGTTTGCAAGACGCGCCATGCGATCGGCTTGTTTTGGTAGGTTCCGTAATAAACGGCGCTGTCTGTTGCAAGACGATTTTGAATCTGCTCGATTTTCTGTTTACAATCTTTGTAATCTCCAAGTTCAGTGTAGAGTTTCATTGCCTCAAGATAGTTCTGACTTTCAAAATAATCTTCGGCTTGTATGTATTTGTTTTCAGTCACTGTCTGCTTTACAGACTCGATCATCTCCTTACTGTCCTTGTAAGTACCCAAGCTTTCAAAAGCCTGAATTGCCTCATCATATTTTCCTTCTTCATATAGCTTCTGGGCATCTAAATACTGCTGTTCGGTAATCGCCGTTTTGCACGCCTCAATCATTTCGTTGCTGTCGCTATATCCATTCAGGCTTTCAAACACTACCCTTGCTTCTGTGTACTGCTCGTTTTCATACAACGACATCGCGGTCTTGTAGGTATTATTTGGAACAATAACAAAGCAGATAACCAACGCCACGGTTGCCAGCGCTCCCAAAATGCCAACCGTCACGGCGACATATTTCACGCCGGAATAGTCATCGGCTTTTTTCTCTTCCTTCACATTTTTCAGCATCCGACATTTCTGATTCCGCTCTTTTAACAAGTCGCTGATACCTTCGATATCCGCCATTGCTTTCTCTTTATCCGAAACATCCGCTTTTAAAAGAATAATTTTTGCTTCGATTTGCTTTTCCAGTTCGCTGAGCATGGAATGGCTCATAGGATCGCTGAACTTGATATCCTCCGATAAAGCATTGATTTTTTGTGTAATCTCCGCATCGTCTGTTTTGACAGAGGACAGAAGAAACTGCATATTATTGATAAAATATACTTTTTCCGCAATATGCGCTTCCTGCTTTTCAATGGATTCTCCGGCGGTTTTTGACGCCAAGAGAAGAATGATAAAAAATCCTGCCAGACAACCGTTGATGATCAGCGCCGGGACATAGGGGAACGACGGATTGAGGATCTGTCCAAGGCCAACAATTGTTTGCAGAATCAGATAAATCCATGCAATAGAAACCAGCGGAAGACGCAAAAAGGTTCTTTTTTTGTCTTCCGAGTCAAAAAGAAACAGTATAACTGCCGCAAACAAAATGACAGCCAAGGTCACAAAGCTGTAACCTATCCAAAATGTAATACCGTGCACCGTCGGCAGAAGAAAAGCAATCACATTAAATAAAGCCAGTAAAATCAAAACTGCTGCTATGGATATCCTTTTTTCTATTCAGTTTCATTGTCGTTCTCTCCTTATAAATTTTTCAAAAGTTCCTGTTTTGCAGCATTGAACTCTTCTTCGGACAAAATGCCGCTTTCTTTCATCAACTTTAGTTTTTCCAGCTTCATTTTAAAAGCGTCAAGCCCACCATCAGCCTGTGCAGGAGCGGAAACTTGTCCGATGGCGTCGTTCATCATACCGCCTACCATGCCGCCGACAGCACCGCCGACGCCTGCCATTGTGCCTAAGCCGACACCCATATTGGTAAACTCGCCGACTGCTTCGTTTTCGGCCACCTTTTCTGCGACATCAAAACCGCGCTCCTGCTGATAGGTATATCCTTCCTGAGCACGCTTTGTCGCCATTGCCTGCGATTCAATAACTGTCTTTTTTGCCTCGGTTTCGGCATGGATGACATCGGCTTGCTGTCTCAACTTTGCCTCTGCGATATCCGCATATTGCCGGATATGTATCTCCTTGAACTTTTCATAAGCCGTTTCGCCGTCCGGCTTGGCGATTGTCGTAACAAAAAATTTGTCGAGGCCAATTCCGTATTCATTGAAATCCGGTGTTAATGCACTTTTTAATGCGGACGAAAATTCATCCATATGCGCGTCTACTTCAAAAATACTGTAAGGAGCGCTTTGCATCGTTGCCGCAATATATGGCTTGATTTTGAACATCAGATAAGAACGGAACTGCGTAACAAACCCACTTTGCGTAAGGTTGGATTCTGTTCCGACCAGTTTGGTAAGGAGCCTGCGGGAATCACTGACAGAAAGAGTCATTTCACCGGAAGCGCCGATCTGGAGAGGGAATTTATATGTCGGCTCCATATACCGCACCTGACTGTCCGTGCCCCATTTAATCGCCATCTGCTGTGTTTTGTTTATAAAATACACCTCGCAGTGAAACGGTGTTTTTCCACCGGTTGGCAGATTCAAAAAGCGCCTGAGCAAAGGAATATTTTGTGTTTCAAGCGTATATCTTCCTGCTTCAAACAAGTCCAGCGCCTGGCCGTTTTTAAAGAAAACAGCCTCTTGGGATTGATGGACGATAAGCTGAGACAAGGTGTTGAAATCTTCAATCGGGGACTTCCAGACAAAAGTGGAGTTATCCCCCTCATATTTGATAATTTTGGCAAGTGCCATCTCTATTTCCTCCCTCGGTTAGTGAAATGCAACATAATCCGCGTTATGTTATAAACGCAGGATAAAATTTGCAGCTTAAACGTACCGAATCATTTTAGAGTCGTAGACAGCATTTAAAAATGAATGCAGAAAGCCAAGCCTTTTCAGAATTTGCTTTGGAAAGGCTTATTTGTGCTGCTTTCATTCGACAATATCCCGTAAAATCATACTTTTCTTCGCCAAACTGTTTGAATTTTCTCTCGAGCTATGATATAATAATATAAATAAAATAGGTTTGGTATGTCCGTTTTCAACATAACGCGGATTATGTACTCAGCCGCCGATTTCGGTGGCTTTTTTCATAGGATCAGCCGCATATTTTCCATTCTTTTGCGGTGTTCATTGCCGGTGGAAACGATATAAATTCTTGTGGTGTTGATACTGCTGTGACCTAAAATATCGGCTAATTTTGCAATATCCTTTTCAATGCCGTAAAACACCCTTGCGAACAGATGCCGCAGGTTATGCGGAAACACCTTATGCGGACTCACGCCTGCCTGCCCACACAGTCCTTTCATCTCCCGCCAGATGTTTGTGCGGCTCATCGGTCTGCCCGTTCTTGTAATAAAAATTGTACCTGATGATATCCCTTGCTCCGCTGCATAGCGGAGCAGGTTCTTTTTCAATTCTTTCACGATAAATACAGACCGTGTTTTCCTTTAAGGGATACGATTGCTTCTCCGTTTTTAACAGCCTCCACCGTTATGTATTGTAGCTCGCTCACACGGATCCCTGTGCCGCAGATTGTCTGCAAGATAAGGTTCAGCCGCTCGTTGCCTTTCTGCTTAGCAGTATTTACCAGCCGCATATACTCCGCTTTGGTCAGTTCCTTTTCTTCGGAGCAGTAGATTTGTCGTTGTAGCTTGATTGATTTCACTCTGCAGTCCGTCCGGCCTAAAAATGAGAACAGGCTGTTGATGGAAGCCATCATAGAGTTGATACTTCGCACTGCATAGTTTTCGGAGAGCAGCTTGTTTTTATAGGCAATGACCGTTTCTTTCGTAATCTCCGCGCCGCCTAAATATGCAGCGAACGCCTGCACATCCCGCAAATATTTTCCTATAGTGTTTTCGCTTTTCTCCTCTCTTTTGAGATAGCAGGAAAAGTCCCCAATTATTTTTTCTGTTAAAATTCGTCCTTTCATTTTGATTTACCTCCGAGTAATCTATTTTACCCGAAAAGTATGACACGAAAATTGTCCCCTCCATTTTAAAGAAAGACAATCCGCTAATCGAATGTACGGACATAGCATAAAGACTGCCCCGATGAGATTCAGATTTTTCTGTACTCATCGGGGCTTTTTGCGTTTATTTACGCAAAGGGAGTTTTATGGGACGCTGAGATATGATATAATATTTTTAAATTTTCGGGAACAATACAATATTTTCGCGTCGATTAATACATAGAGAGCTTGCCTCTCTGGAAAGGAGGCGCAAAATATGCCGATATTATTGAAAAGAAAAAACGGTGAGATCACGCCGTTTCGCAATGCGGACTTTATCCCTGCATTCTACTTTATTCCGAAATCCATTTTGGACAGGTGCGGTTCGGAACTGAACAGCATTCCCCGCAATCCGAGAAAGCTATTGCAAAGCTGGGACGCAATCGCTATGGTAGAAAGCGATTTGTTTCTGCTTGCCATTATCGACGCTTATGCGTTTATGGTCTGGCCGTTTATGGGACTGGGTGCAAAGCGTGAAATCTATTCCGGTTATGAGCCGTCTTGGATTTTCGCCCACGCAGCGCCATACTGGATTCAGGAAATGCAGGAGGAAAAGATTCTTCCGGCAGCAAAGGAGTTGTTAAAGAACGGAGGTGTGGATGAAATCTTCGGCTATGTGTCGGAAGAAGAAACCTACGATCTGTTCAGTTGGCTCGTTCCTCAGACAATGGCGCACAATAATATGAAAGCTGTCATTGATACCGCAAAGGAGTTCCGCTGCTTTGAAGATTTTGATTATCGGAACAGTCGGCAAAAAATTGATTTTTACCGCAAGTGGCATCACACCCGTGCCAAGAATGTTACGGTCGAATCTCTTGAAGAAATCAAGGAACGGTATGCTGAAAACAACGACGGTATGGAATGGGATATCCCCGATGAAAACAGCAATATGAACCATACTGTTTTAGAGCCGATGGCGGCAAGCGAGTTTTTAGCTTCGCTCGGCGAAACGGACAGGCAAATCCTTACCATGCGTATGGAGGGTATAACGCTTGAGAAAATTGCGGAAAAGCTCGGATTCAGAACGCACAGCGCCGTTCACAAGCGCATCCGAAAAATCGGGCTGGCTTACGAGAAGTTCAGCGGCGAGGATTTCGGATTCAGCCAAAAGAAAATCATCTGATAACACTTGTTGATGTAAAAATCGGCAGGTGTTATTTTTTCGCCCAAAAACGGAGAAGGAGGACTTTATGACACAGTACCATCTAATAAAATCGGAACAAATCAAAACTAAGAATACCCTATGTATGCAATGCGGACACCAAAGCTGTTTGATGATAAGTAGTGGTGTCTGCCCTGTTTTTTCGGGCAGCAAACAAGAAATCATTAATATCAAGGAGGACAATCACAATGAAAAAATATAAAGAAACCTATATCATCGGTATTGACCACGGCTATGGAAATATGAAAACGGCTAATTGCTGTTTCCAGACAGGTGTGACCGTATATGATAAAGAACCAATTTTCAAAGATAACCTGCTTGTTTGGAATAACAAGTATTATCTGATCGGCGCAGAACATAAGGAGTTTTCGGCAGATAAAATGCTGGATGAAGATTATTATGTTCTGACGCTTGCGGCAATCGCACGAGAGCTGAATATTGCAAAAATCTATTCTGCTGATGTATTGATTGCCGCCTGGCTTCCGCTGACTTGGGTAAGCGAACAGCGAGAAGAATTCAAACGATATTTGCTGAAGAACGAAACAGTTGATTTCAATTTCAAAGGCAAGGATTATCATATCCGCATTGTCGGCGCAGATGTTTACCCGCAGGGATTTGCCGCTATTGTCAATCACTTATCCGATTTTTCAGGTGTAAATATGCTCTGCGATATTGGAAACGGCACGATGAATATTATGTTCGTCAATGATAAAAAGCCGAACCCCAACCGCTGTTTTACCGAGAAATTCGGAACGCACCAGTGTATGCTCCAAATCCGTGAAAATCTGATGAGAGTTCATCACGCAGAGCCACCTGAAGAAATGATTACCCGTGTGATTCGTTTCGGCACAGCAGATGTTGACGGTGAATATCTGAAGACCATTATCCAAACCGCAAGAGAATATGTAACAGGTATTTTTCGTAGACTGCGTGAACACGGCTACGATTCAAAACTGATGAAGCTGTATATTGTCGGTGGAGGCGGTTGTATGATCCATAATTTTGCCGAATATGACGAAAACCGTATTACTGTAAACGATGATATTTGCGCTACTGCCAAAGGCTATGAACGAATGCTGGAAATGAAATTAATTAAAAACGGCGGTGCGTTATGAGTATTAAACGAATGAGCCTTCGGTTTAACTTGGATAACGAAGCTGACCGCAAGGCTTGGGAGCATTTAAAAAATACAGCGGATTCAAAAAACAAGGCAGTTATTACTGCTATCAATCAATTTTATGAGCTATACACAGAAATAGCAGATGTTATCCGAAAAACTATTCGTGAGTGCTTGCAAAATCTTTCTGTAATACAGATGGAATCAGCACAGCCCACCAAAGCACTGTCCGAAGAAGAAAACGAACTTATGGATTCCCTCGATATGTTTCTCGGTGAATGACGGCATCAGAGTGGTGTCGCTTTTTTATGCTCTGAAATTTCCTGTGGCATCATTTTGGCATCAAATTAAAATTAAGGAGGATTTTTATTATGAGAGCTTATTCATCATTAAGACAACTTGAAGAAAAAGGTATTTGTGTAGATGAATACCTGACCAATGAAAGAGACGGCGTATTTAAGGCACGCCTTGACTGCAAGCGTTGGGGCAAGAAACGAAATATTCTTGCGTACTTCACATTTGAAGACGGAAGTAAGGTTATGGCCTCCGCTTGGCAGAACACCGGGTATCTCGGTATCCCTGAGATTGAAGAAGGAGCAATGCTAACGCTGACTTTTGAGAGCTTGAATTGTCAAGTCAAGTGCAACAGAGTATCGAAGAAGACTTCAAAGGGG
>JAJBTR010000029.1 GCA_020860745.1 Lachnospiraceae bacterium
AAATAAAGGAGGAACAAAAAACATGAAAAAAGCAGTGGCAATGCTTCTGTGCACAGGTATGGCGGCGTCTATGCTGATGACAGGCTGCGGCAGCAGCTCATCGGCAGGAGACACGAGCACGGCGGAGGCGGAGACGTCGGGCGACGCGGAGTCGGAGGAGGGTACGGCTTCGGCTGACCTGGACATGAGTGAGACGGTGAAGATGGGAGTATTGGTATCCGATGCGACTTCGTCTGAGGCGCTGGCGTTCCACTCCTACTATGAGAATTACATCCAGGAGCAGTACAATGTAGAGTTTATCTACTCCGATGAGCTGGCCGACGCGGCGGGCGAGACTTCCGCCATCGATAACTTTATCACCAACAACTGTAAGGCGATTATCTCTTTCTCATCCTTTGACCGGGCTGCGCAGCTTGAACAGTGCGAGGGAGCCGGCGTCTACTATGCGGTGGCGACCGGTACGCTGACCGATGAGGAGTATGAGACCTACAAAGGATATGAATACTATGTCGGAGCCATCGGACCCTCCCTTGAGGTAGAGTATCAGGCCGGCTATGACATGGCTGCATATTATCTGGATCAGGGCATGACAGAGTTCACCATCTATGGCGGTGCGGTGCCTTATTACACAGATATGCACATCTACCGTGTGGCCGGTATGCTGGCAGCTATGGTTGACGCCGGAGGCGACGGCGCGAACTACAAGGGCGCGACGGATGAGGAAAGCATTGTGGCACAGATTTACGCGGACGGTCTGGTAGACACCGGAAGCATTGGCTCCATCAACATCGTTGGATATGTGGGCGGCTATGATATGGATGACGCCTGGTTCGGCAAGATCGCGCAGGTATGCCAGACAGAGGGCCTGCAGGCAATCCTTGCGGTAGGCAACGGTTCTGACTTCTTCGGCACATCCATCGCAGGTACGGATGTGAAGCTGGCCAGCGTGGACGCATACGCGGAGAGCTATGGCGAAGCGATGGAAGCCGCTACTCTTGATTATCTGGCAGGAAAATTCTCCGCCAGCATCGGACCGATCTTCGCGGCGACCTACAGCGCGGTACTCGGCGCTCCGATCCGCGACGCGGACGGCAATGCGCTTGCACTGGAGCAGGGCTACTGGGTAGCGACATCCTATGATGAGTTCTCTACCTATTATGCAGTAGACAGCTCCACCGATTCCCCGGCGTATACCAAGGATATGCTGGATACGCTGCTGGGGGCAGATTATGATACCTTCGCATCTTTCGTAGGAGCGTACACCTTTGAGGATATCCAGGGCATGCAGTAAAAAAGTGTCCTGTCATAAAAAGTAACGAAACCCTTCCATTTTCCGGGCCGGCGGCAGCCATGGAGCACGCTGCCGGCCCGGTTATAAAAAAGAAAAGATATAAATCAGAATATAAGAGGGATAAACCCTTATAAGATAGAAGAGCCTTTTGAGACAGAGGCGGATATAGTTTCTCATTAGAAACAGCAGAGTGTAAGTTACAGAAAAGCGGGGGCGGCAGCTTCCCGAAAAGAACGATTGGATAAGGGAGAACCGCATGAACAGAAAAAGGAAGATAGGGAATTGCATTACGGTCATCGTGCTGTCACTGTGCCTGTTGTTTGTGTCGCTGGCTGCGCCGCTGGTACAGAAACCGGTCACCGCTATGGCCGCCAGTTTGAACAGCGACAGTTTTACGAACGGCGGTACGCTGACGCTGACGGAGGACAGTACGTTGTCGGGGCAGATACAGATCAACTCCGGAACATCATACACACTGGATCTCAACGGATATACTCTGACGATGCAAAGCAGTTCTTATTTCATGCTGATGGGCGGTACCCTGACAATCAAAGACAGCAGCGAGGAGCAGACCGGTATTATCTATAATTCGACTTATCTTGTATGGTTTTACCAGGGCGGAATATTCAACCTGGAAAGCGGGACGATAGACGGAACCTATGAAAGCGGGGCACAGCTTGGTGGTGCAGTGTGGATGCAGGGAAATAATCAGGCGGTGACGGAAAGTGTCTTCAATATGACCGGTGGCACTATACAGAACTGCACGGCAAGCCAATATGGAGGAGCGGTGTATGTCGGTAAAAATGAGAAATATTCCTCTACCTTTAATATGTCGGGCGGAACGATCAAAAATTGCAGCGCGGGGTCTGGCGGCGCGATTTATATAGACGGCGGAACGGATTCGAATAAAGGTATTGTGAACCTTTCCGGTTATGTGGTGATCACAGGCAATACAGCGACTACCGGTGGTGCGATTTATGATTACGGTACGCTGAATGTAGAGGGGTATCTGTATATTGACGGAACCGTATATCTGAATAATGCCTGGGAAGGCTCGACACTCTGCCTCATCAATGTTACCGGAGAACTGTGCGTCCTGGGACAGGGTTATATCGACGTAGATACATCCTATTATTACAGTGCGTATACGCAGGCAAATAATACGGATGGATCCGGATATACCGTTGTTTACAATGCAAGCGGCGGAAAACTGAGTGATGAGACATTTTATACTTATGCTTCTTACTTTTATAATTCTACCCGGAGTATGGGTGTGTTGGCCGGATATGAAAGTGTGCAGACTGCGTGGACTCAGACAAATCATACGTTGGCATACACAGATGTGATGGGCGGACAGTGGGTTGTATCAGAGGCAAAGAGTTCTGAAAGTGGTTCCACAACACCCGCATACCAGAGTAAAGAGTACCTGATCTATGCGGAAGGATATTCTACCGGTGCGGCGAAAGTCTATTACAGTATAAAGATGATGAAGTATGCAGTGGGAGCGTCATTGCTGGATGGGGCAGAATTTACCTTATATCAGGAAGATGTCAGCGGAACCGGTACGTTGAATGTGGATGGGACAACGGTGCAGGTTACTGTTCTGGGGACAACGACGACAGGATCAATCTCTTCTGTGGGGACCGGAACCGCATACTTTATGGAGGATGGAAGCAGTACGCAGAAACTGATGCTGACCAATGGAACGTATTATCTGGTTGAGACAGCGGAACCATCTGGATACACGAAGATCAGCCAGGTGATTACGATCACCATTAACGGGGATGAAGTGACGGTCAATGGAGCATCCGTAAATGCGTCCACAACGGGAGGTTACTCGGAGGAGCAAAATTACTACGAACTGGTTTTTTCCGCCTACGATTTGACGGAGCCGGATACTTATACCGTCAGCGTGGAGAAATACGATGAGACAACCGCAGACGCTGCCTCACCCACGCCTGTGAGCGATGTGCCATTCACTTTGAATCTGTCAGGCTCAGCGGTTGCCAGCGGAACGACAGGCGCAGATGGAACGACAGACCTGTATGAAGTCACTGCTTTAACAACTGCTTATGAAATGTCAGATGGCACCTACACGCTCAGTGAGACGGCGGTCGGCGGATATTATGCCATTGACGATATCACGCTGATTGTGGCGTCGGGCACTGTGACCATCACGGGCAGTTCCGGTGTCACACAGACGCTGAGTGGTTCGACATCAGCCAGTTCGCTGGAAGCGGGAAGTCAAGGAGCTTTGGTTGCTGATACGGCGTACGGTTCGTGGACGGCTTCCCTGGATGAGACCGCCAAAAAAATTACCGTAAAAGTTTATGACGAACCACAGTACCAGATTCAGGTGCAGAAATACAGTGATGCTTCTTACACAACGGCGCTGGATGCGTCCGCAACCTTTAATCTCTATGACGCTTCGAGTGGTCAGGCTGCCTCGGCAGCCTCCGCCGGGGCGGCGACGACGGCGGGCAGTACTGCTGCGGTAACTCTGCTGAATGGGGAAGCGGGAAGAAGCGGCGGGACCTACTATTTCGGGACCGGGACGAGCTATGTGCTAAAGGAGACTCCGCCGGCCGGGTATTACGCGATACCGGATATTTCCATCGCAGTAGCTGAGGACGGAACCGTGACGGTGGGCGATACGGTGCTGAATGACTCGAATAGTTACTCGACAAGCTGGTCAGCCACCGCTTCGGGTGAGTACGGCGGGTGGAAGGCAACTTATTCGACAGTGAGCAGCGGGGAACGGATTCTCCTCATCCAGGTCTATGACCAGGAGGAACCGAAGACAGTGACGCTTACCGGGGTCAAGTATGGAACGCAGATCGTAAGCGGTAATGAGCTTGCGGGAGCGGAGTTTAAGGTATACGACTCGACGGATACTCAGATGACGAATCCGCTGGGATCCGCCACAAGTGCTTCAGATGGCACATTGAATTTTCTGGCGACTGGTTCCCAGAATGATCTGACCCTGTCATATGATAACTCCTATCTGTTGGCAGAGACCACAGCCCCGGAGGGTTATGCGAAACTGTCTGCGATCACGATCACGATTGACAGTGGAGGAAACGTGACGGTCACGCAGGGCAGCCCTGCTGCCACACTTGACAACAATACAGGCAATATTCCGCCAAGTTCGACTTCCAGCTATTATACATATGAGAACAATGTGATTACCCTTTCCCTTGTGGACGAGACCGTCTACGAATTGCCGGAGAGCGGCGGAAACGGGATATACGGGAACCTGTTTCTGGGGATGCTTCTGGCCTCCCTGACAGGAGGGGCATGGATCTGCCTCAGAATCAGAAAGCGGGGGACGGGATCATCCGCAGGCCGCCTTTGAGGCGGTACCTGCCGATCTGAATTCCTGCATGAATACGTGTGAGACGCCGACTGCTTCGCGTGTCAGGAGGGCGCGGAAAAAGGGCTTTCGCTATAAAAGAGACACTGATGAAAAAACGAGAAAGGAAGGAAGAAATGAAGTTAAAGAAATCAAGAATAGGGGCATTATTACTGGCTTTTGTCCTGATGCTTAGTATGGCGTTTAATGCATATGCCGCAACGGGTGCGACGGGATCCATCACAATCACCGGACTGGATGAGACGGAAGATGTTACGGTCAGCGCATACCAGCTGCTGGAGTGGGATAGTACGAATGGCGCATGGAAGCTGACAGATCTTGCAACAACTGCACTGACAGGTGCAAGCATGGATACTTCTGAGGCACTGACAACATTGACCACGGGTACCAGCAATTCCAATGGTATCGCAGTGATTTTAACAGCTGTGGCTGCCTATGTAGATGACAATGGGACAATGCCGGATGCGACAGATACCAGCAATAATTCTACTGAATTAACGCTTAATACCACCAGCTTAGGCTCCTACCTGGTTGTGTGTGAGAGCAATAATTACGTATACACCAATATGCTGGTGAGCAACTATGATGCCAACGCTGGAGGCGGCAGCACACTCCTGAATGCAAGCGCAGCTGTCAAGGCAGTTAAGACTGTTATCGTTGAAAGCAAGACAGCTAGCGATGCGGAAGTTGCAGCAGGTGATGTCGTTACTTACACGGTAACAGGTACGTTCCCTCATTTTGAAGGAACCGGTTCCCCGTCCCTGACGCTGACTGATACGATGGACGATACTCTGGAGCTGGTGATTGCGGGAGTTTCCATTGCATCCACTGACATTACAGTACAGTATGGTGCGACCGGTACGGAGACTACGCTTGATACTACTAATTATACGGTGGAAGCGCTTACTGGCACAGACAATGGATTTAAGATTACATTTGACCAGGACTGGCTGAAGACAAATGCTGCAGCCATCGCGGGACAGACATTTACTTTGACATACAGAGTGACAGTAGTCGACGCGTCTTCAACAAATGCATACACGAATACCATCACCGGTACCGTAAATGTAGAGGGAGAAGAAATTGTTATTCCGGGTACTCCGACGAATACGGTTTACTCCACAACCCTGAAGCTGAAAAAGGTAGATGCAACTTCCACATCTACAACCCTGAGCGGCGCTGTATTTGTATTGCAGGTTGGAACTCAGTATGTTAGCCAGGTAGTGTCTGGTAGTGGCAATGTGACATACACCCTGGTGAATAGTATTGATGACGCGACCGAGTTTACAACGGCGAATGACGGTACCGTTACGATCGCAGGTCTGGATCCGGAACTGACCTACACATTAATTGAGAAAACTGCTCCGAGCGGATACGCAAAGTCAACAAACTCTCCTACGATTACTTTTACACAGGATATAACTGATAAGACGACATATACTGCAGCACTTTTAAACGGAGGATCTGACTGGTCTGTTAGTGAGGGCGAATCTACTGCGGTTTCCACAGTAGAGGTAACTCTGTTAGACAGCACCATGAGCGCTCTTCCGGAGACCGGCGGCATGGGTATCGCGATTCTGACGATTGCAGGTGTGGTTCTTATGATCGCATTCGGCAGCTCCCTGGTAGTGATGAGGAAGAGAAGCCGCTAATACATGTGGCTTGTGAGATGCAATTTCCTCCTGATAATGAATGAATATGCCCGGCGGGAGTCGTTTCCTGCCGGGTATGTTGTGAAAGACACTTTGCAGCAGATACGCGGAAAATACTCTGTTTGCGTACGGGAGACATACCGTCCTTATATGGACAGAGGATGGAACCGCAGACGGGATTGCCGGGAGTAAACGATATGTCATCCGTGTATGCGATAGAGGAATATGGAGAGGTCATATGAAAAAAAGAGTAAGGACAGTGGTTATGGCTGTCATGTTGATAGGATTTTTGTCTGGATTGTCCATATTGCTTTATCCGTTATTTTCTAATATATGGAATCAGTACAGAGAGGAACAGCTGTTTAACGCGTATGTCGAGGAGACGATGGAGGAAGGTGCTTATGACTACGACGCGGAATGGCAGAAAGCATGGGACTATAACAAGGGGCTGGAACCGGTCATCCTGCCGGATTCGTTTGTAAACACAGAGGAACCCTACACCGAAGATTCCGCCTATATGTCCTGTCTGAACCTGAAAGGCGACGGGGTCATGGGATATATTTCCATTCCGAAGATCGATGTGAAGATAGAGATTTACCACTCCACGGATGATGAGGTGCTGGAAAAGGGCGTCGGCCATCTGAAAGGGTCGTCGCTTCCCGCGGGAGGGGAGGGAACCCACGCAGTCCTGGCTGCCCACAGAGGGCTGCCAAGCGCCAGCCTGTTTACGGATCTGGATCAGCTGGAAGAAGGGGATCAGTTTTACCTGTACATTATGAATGACGTGCTCGCCTATGAGGTGGATCAGATCCTGGTCGTGGAGCCGACGGATACGGATGCGCTGCAGGTGGAAGAAGGGGAAGATCTTGTGACGCTGCTTACCTGTACGCCGTATGGAGTGAACACGCAGCGGCTTCTTGTGCGCGGACACCGTGTACCCTATGATCCGGAAACAGAGGCGGCACAGGCGGAGGAACTGTCAAAAAGCCTGAACACCAATTATATATTGTGGGCTGTGGTGGGGCTTGCGCTGGTGACGGCGGTCATGGTGCTGGTTTACCGTCTGGCTTCCAAAAAGAAGAAAAAGAGGAGAGAGTCAGAAAAGGTCAGATGACAGTGTACAATAATGAAAATAGTGACGGGTTGTATCAATGCATCCGTCACTTCTCTTTTCTGTTCTGAACGGAGGAGGTGAAAAGGTTGATAGGTCATCCCGGGAGACACAATACATTGTTTTCAGATCATAAGGCTATGCTGTGGAATATCATTCCGCTGGCGGCAGCCGTGCTGATTGCTTTCTCAGCTGATCTGTTTGTACAGGGCAGATTGCCGGGCAGGCTTTCCTGGTGGGGGAAATGCCTTGGGGAGATTGCGGCCGCGGGCTTTCCTGGCTACGAAGATTCTTTACAGGT
This sequence comes from Lachnospiraceae bacterium, assembly GCA_020860745.1. Classification (GTDB taxonomy): domain Bacteria; phylum Bacillota; class Clostridia; order Lachnospirales; family Lachnospiraceae; genus Eubacterium_I. The sequence goes on from JAJBTR010000029.1 coordinate 7,729, forward strand.
GCTGTCGGATAATTATGCGGTGATTATTTCCGTGGTCAGTGTGGCGGTGGTGGTGTATCCGTTCATTATTGCAGACAGGGAGAAGAAAGTATTCGGCATTCGCCGGGATGAACTGAAGATGGAATCAAAGGGATCACGTTGTGTGAAGTGGATGGTCAGGATCCTGACCTGTATGCCGGTTGCTCTGCTGATTGTTGTTATGGCAGGCTGGTGTGTGACGGGATACACACTGCTGTTTTATACACTGTCCGGCATGGTTGTCATATTTTTTTATTACCTGCGAAGCCACCTGGCGGAGGCTGAGGAAGAGGAACTGGCGGACTTGTTTTTTTCATTACACAGAGAATATCCAGTCCTGCTATTCAGGGAATATAATGGAGTACCGGGAGATGCTGGAGGATATGGAAGCCGGTGCGGTGAAAGGGAATGACTGGCATGATGCCGCTAAGGTTTTAAAAAAGCTGATGAAAAAAGCAGGGGATAAGCCCCCGAAACAGGCATATGCAGCAGTGACCCTGTATGTTTCCGCCATTTACAGACATCACTGTGAGGATCACAGAAATTGCCTTCTGCAGATTTATAATATCTGGCTGGAGTATATTGGAGGAAAGCAGGGGAAGAGTAAGGAAATGCTGCTCTGGGCAATCCTCTCGGGAGCAATATCATGGGCTTCCGCTGAAAATGTGTGCGCTTTTCTGGAATGTTACTGTAATCTTGTTGCCGGGGAACGGCGCTATTATGAACAGGCCGGTGAAGAAAGGCCATGGGCGGACAAGACTGTGAAAGACGGAATCGTATTAGTTTTCCTGGAATGCTGGCTTCGGCGGGAACATGCGGATTTTCATAATTCCTGCTTTCCGGCCTGTCTCGGACAGCTTTTTAAAGGGGCATATGGCGCGATGGCAGCTGACGGGGAACCGTTAAGGGGGATTTGTGCAGAGAATTATCAGAATGTATTCACCGGCGATACTTCTGTAAAAAAGGCTTTGGATTCCCTGCTTTATGACACGTCGGAAATGACGGTGATGAGCGTTGCCCGCACGGTTTTAATGTTGGAGGGAATGTTATGAGTAAGTGTTTATGCAGGATGATAACGTTTGTCAATTATCATGTGCCATCCACTCTTTTAAAAGGGGTGAACAAACCGTCGTATGTTACGATGGGGTTCTTTGACGGCATGCTGACGGAGGTGGTTCCGCTGGATTATGGCAGGACAGATCTGAAACCTCTGTGGAAACAGTCCATCAGGGTATCCGGACAGAGCAAAGGCGCTTACTCCTGCCAGAATACGTTTTGCTTTAGTCAGGATGACTGGAGCAGTTCCGCGTCGGATTCCGATTTCTGGGATGTCCTCACAGATAAACAGTATCCGCTGTGCTTTATCGTCTATTTTCAGATCCGGAATTATGCGGAGGGAGCCAACGGCGTTGCAGACCAGTGCAGGCGGTTTAACTGGGCGCTTCGTAAGGCTATGGATGAAGCGGAACTGGCGGGGGAATATTATACTTACGCAACCATAGATAAAAATGATGTTGTCGTCTGCATCAAGAGTTCCCAATATAAAAAGACGGTGGGAGTCATCAAAAAGCTGCACGATGGGGATGCGCAGATTGTATATAGTTATACCGTGCTGTCTGTTAACAGGGATATTCTGGGAAGCATCAGTCAGGATACAACCCCGGAGCTTTTTTGTGAGATAATTGATTCCATCTGTCTGAAAGGAATTGCGAATTCCTGTCGCTGTCAGGGAAGATACCTGAGACTGGATGATAAATACAAAGATTTTTGCGAAAAGCTGATCGACCGCCTTGGGAATCCGAAAGATTACAGGATTTATGATATCCTTGGTGAATCGGATTTCCGCCTGATTGCACGAGACGTACAGTTTGGCAGGATACTGAATGTCCTGGCGGACGGAGAACTGCTCAGCTGCGATAACAGCTATTATAAATTCTGCCTGTATATCTCAGAACTGCTGCTGAATACGGAAGCTGCTTCGACGGGGATGGATCCCGGCGTGGATATCAGGGGATGGAACGATTCCTTTGAAATACAGACGCAGGCGGAATTATGCAGGAAACTGGCGGAACGGATGGAGCAGATGAATCGGAAGCTTGCCGGAATTGACGCGCCTGATGCGGATGAGAAGGCGGTGACCTTTTCTTCCGCCATTCGGCAGCTGGATTATTCCCTTTGCGCGCTGGAGGCGGCTCCGACAAAAAAATATGATTTTTATTCCATCTATGAACCGCTGGAAACCCTGGTTTCCATACTGGAGGATAAGCTTGCGGAATCGGAGGATGTCGGAGAATATATGCTGATCTATGATTTTATCCATAAGATCAGTATGACTTTTCATGGGACGCTTCGCACGGATATCCAGTTTTTCCAGATCCGGGATTTCAATGTGATCGTTCATTATGCTCCCGCAAAGCTCAGGGCCTTTTACAGTCTGTGGACGACGAAAGCGGCATATTTTTTTGAGCGTGCCGGCGGACAGAGGGAGGGGAGCCATAAATTTGTGGTTGCGCCGGGCATGTTTGGCAGGACAAGCGTAAAAGAACTTTTCCCGGAGTCCGAAAAAACGAAGAGCCTGATGCTGATTACCATCCCGGAACGGAACCTTTATATTCCAAAGTGGATGGTCATTGTACTGACGCACGAGGTTTCCCATTTTGTCGGCGGAAACCTTCGCAGACGGGAGGAACGGGAAGGCTATGTTTTCAGCATACTGGCGCGGATTATGGAGCTGGAAGTGAAAGAACTGGCGAAGGAGGAACTGATGGATGGTTTTCCTGAGTCAGGGAAGTATCTCGTACATAATGAGCTTAGGGTTTCCCGCCGCCTGAATTAATATTATCTGGAGAACAGGAATCGGATTTATGCGAAGAATAAGATCAGAAAAGAGGAACAGCATCATTTCAAAAATACAGAGCATCTTTTTCAGATGATTTTTCGGGATTACGCAGGCTTGGCCGGGAAAAAGGATATAATGGCCTTTGTGAACAGGCTGAAAACGGAGGCGCTTGCTTTTCAACCGGATGATGGGCGGGTGAAACAGGCAAGAAAGGCAACAGAGATTTTTGACGCTCTGTTTGAGGATTTACAGACATTTTATAATCTCTTTCAGAGCGGTTGCCTGAGGCAGGCGGTGGACCAGCTCCGGGTGGATATGGGAGAAACCTATGCGGATGTAGCTGCCATTCTGACGCTGCAGCTTTTTCCGGAGGAATACCTGCTCGCTTTTCTGCGTTCGGATAATCACAAAGAAAGGTATCCGGATGGCGGCGTGAACCTTACGCATCCGTTGATGCTGCGCTGTTATGTAGTAATGACGGCTGTTGGAAATGTAGCGCCGCAGCAAAATCCAGGACTCTGTTGCCCTAAGGAGTGGATGAGATCTTCTTATGACGCCGCACTGATTGCCACGATTGGGGCGAAA
>JAJBTR010000193.1 GCA_020860745.1 Lachnospiraceae bacterium
GTTAAATTCAGCATTTATCTTATGTTTAAAATTTCTTCATGAAACAACCCTGCCCTCCGCAGAGGTAAGTTTTGCAGCGTTTTTCATCCCTTTGTGTAAATCAATCAGGGAAACAGATACATGAAATCAATATTTGCCAGAAAAAATACTCTGTGGTATAGTGGAAAGAAAACAAAGGAGCATTCGATTATGGAAATACAGTATTTTAAAGATTTCAGCCCTGCCCTCGGTCGGGACATGGAGTGCAAGGTCTACGGTCATGCAGGCCGTCCCGTACTCTTCATTCCCTGCCAGGACGGCCGTTTTTTTGACTTTGAGAATTTTAAAATGATTGATTACTGGAGACCCTGGATTGATGACGGGAAAGTGATGGTTCTCTCCATCGACACCATCGACCGCGAGACCTACTCCGCCGATTGGGATCCCGCCGTACGGATCCGCCGTCACGAAGACTGGATCCGCTATATCACCGACGAAATGGTTCCTTTCATCACCTCCATGGCCTCTGATCGCAACGGCTTCGCCCCCGACGGCGTCATCGCTTTCGGCTGCAGTCCCGGCGCCACCCATGCAGCCAACCTGTACTTCCGCCGCCCCGACCTCTTCGACGGTCTGCTGGCACTCAGCGGTATCTACAGCACACAGTATGGATTCGGCGATTACATGGACCATCTGGTTTACGCCAACTCCCCTGTAGACTATCTGAGCAACATGTCGGAGGATCACCCTTATATGGAGCTCTACCGGAACCGGAAAGCGGTCATCTGCTGCGGACAGGGTGCCTGGGAACAGCCGGGGACATCCCACATTATCAAGGACATTCTGGACCGAAAAGGCATTCCCGTCTGGGTGGATTTCTGGGGATACGATGTCAACCATGACTGGTGTTGGTGGTATAAGCAGGTCGAGTACTTTGTGCCGTGGCTGCTGGAGGAATCGGACTGAATCCGATCAAACCCGTTTTATAACCATTGGTGATTTACTGATAAGCGGAGATTCATGTGAGTTCATATGAAGTCTCTGCTTATTTTTCTGGATTTTCAAGCAGATCTGTGCTATACTTTTCTGAGGTAAAGTCAAAAAGCGCGTTTCTATTATAAAGACTTTATACTGCTTTTGCATACATACGAGGAGGAACCCCATGAAAAATGTCATTTTTATCTCACCGAATTTTCCGACGAATTACTGGCAGTTCTGCCGGGAACTGAAAAGCAACGGGCTGAATGTCCTGGGTATCGGCGACCAGCCCTACGACGAGCTGATGCCGGAATTAAAAGAAAGCCTGAACGAATATTACAAGGTAAACAGCCTGGAAGATTACGATGAGGTATACCGTGCGGTTGCTTTCTTCACTTTCAAGTACGGCCGCATTGATTTCATCGAATCCAACAACGAATACTGGTTGGAGCAGGACGCAAAGCTGCGCACCGACTTTAATATAAAAACCGGTTTCCAGGAAAAGGATCTGCCCCGCATCAAGTACAAATCCAAAATGAAAAAGTACTATGAGAAAGCCGGCATCCCCGTCGCACGCTATCATCTGGTGGACAGTGAGAAAAATTGCCTGAAATTTATCGCCAAAGCCGGATATCCGGTCATTGTCAAGCCGGATAACGGAGTGGGAGCCTCCCATACATACAAGCTGGAGAATGATGAGGATCTGACATCTTTCTTCGCGGAAAAAGAAGCGGATGTCTCCTACATCATGGAGGAGTTCATCAACGCGGAGATCAACTCTTACGACGCCATCATCGACTCCCACGGGAATCCCATCTTTGAGACCGGCAACTGCACGCCCATCTCCATCATGGACAGCGTCAACTACGGCGACGATGCCATCTTCTACATTGAGAAAAACCTTTCGGAAGATGTACAGGAAGCCGGCCGGGCAACCATAAAAAGCTTCGGCGTAAAGAGCCGTTTCGTCCACTTTGAATTTTTCCGCCTTCTGTCCGACCATGAAGGCATCGGCAAAAAAGGAACCGTGATGGCCCTGAAAGTAAACATGCGCCCCTGCGGCGGCTTTACCCCCGACATGATCAATTACGCTCGAGAGACAAATGTATACAAGATCTGGGCTGACATGGTCGCCTTTGACAAAACCGAAAAGGAAATCGGCGGTTATCACTACTGCGGATTTGCCGGACTGAGAGATTACAAAGACTATATTCTCACCCATGAGGAGATTATGGAAAAATACGGCGACAACCTGAAAATGACCGGCCGTCTCCCGGATGCCCTCTCCGCCGCCATGGGAAATAAGATTTACATGGCTACCTTTGACACAAAAGAGGAGCTGGATACGTTCTTTAAAGATTTGCTGGAGACAAAATAACGGAAACTGCAAATCGCAGGGAACACAAAAATAAGGCGGGAAAAAGGATGCTGAGCCTTCCGCTGTATCAATGTAAACCTTTCCGATAACGCAAAAATTCCGCAGGATACCATGTACCGGAGTACGGTATTCTGCGGAATCTTTTATATTACAGATAATTTCCCGATGAATCTCCCCTGCAGGTACAGCCGCCCGCAGAAATTTTTCAGCTATTCATCAAACCATACATCGGTCAGGCAATACAGTATCTCTGCATCTCTCCCCGCATAGACCCGCCAACCAATTCTACTGCATCTCTCCTCACCGGATATGCCTACACCTGCGCGGGGATTTTATACGAGCTCTTCAGCGACACGATCCGGTTGAATACCGGATGATGCTCCGTGGAATCTTTCGCATCCACACAGAAAAACCCGTTCCGCACAAACTGAAAACTGTCATAGATCTTCGCAGTCTCCAGGGACGGCTCTACATAGCAGTTCTTCAGAACCGTCAGTGAATTAGGGTTCAGGTTCAGACTGCCATCCTCATTGTAGACGCCCTTTTCCTCGTCGATAATATTCTCATAGAGGCGCACTTCCGCCTGAATAGCCGTGGCCGCGTCCGCCCAGTGAATCGTACCGCGGACTTTCCGCCCGTCGGGGCTGTTCCCTCCGCGGCTCTCCGGATCATAAGTACAGTGAACCACGGTCACATTTCCCTCGGCATCCGTCTCATATCCGGTGCAGGTGACAAAATAGGCGTTCATCAGCCGCACTTCGTTGCCCGGATACAGGCGGCGGTATTTCTTCGGCGGCTCAATCATAAAATCCTCCCGCTCAATGTAAAGCTCCCGGCTGAAAGGAACCAGTCGCTTGCCGAGTTCAGGATTCTCCATATTGTTATCAATCTCCAGCTCCTCTATCTGCCCCTCCGGATAGTTGTCGATGATCAGCTTAACCGGATCCAGCACCGCCATGGCGCGGGGCGCAGTCATCTTCAGATCTTCCCGGATGCAATACTCCAGCATAGCGTAATCCACCGAACTCTGGCTCTTGGATACACCGCAAAGTTCCACAAACTTCTTAATCGAAGAAGGAGTAAAACCGCGTCTTCGCAGCGCCGCAATCGAAACAAGGCGAGGATCATCCCATCCGTCGACAATGCCCTCCTCCACCAGCTTTTTGATATAGCGCTTGCCAGTCACCACATTGGTCAGATACAGTTTTGCAAACTCAATCTGCTTCGGCGGATGCTCAAATCCCACCTCACGCACAACCCAGTCGTAGAGCGGCCGATGATCCTCAAACTCCAGCGTACAGATGGAGTGTGTGACACCCTCAAAGGCATCCTCCAGCGGGTGTGCAAAATCATACATCGGGTAAATACACCAGGCATCGCCGGTCCGGTGATGAGTCATATGCGCCACTCGGTAGATAATGGGATCGCGCATATTGATATTCGGCGAAGCCATGTCAATTTTGGCGCGGAGCACTTTCTCTCCGTCTGCGTAGACGCCGTTTTTCATATTTTCAAAGAGTTCCAGATTCTCCTCCACACTGCGGTTGCGGTAAGGACTGTCTTTGCCCGGCTCCGTCAATGTCCCCCTGTATTCCCGGATCTCCTCCGGCGTCAGGTCACAGACATATGCTTTTCCCTTTTTGATCAGCGTCACCGCCGCCTCGTACATCCGCCCAAAGTAATCGGATGCAAAGAACAGACGATCCTCCCAGTCCGCGCCAAGCCACTCAATATCCGCTTTGATGGACTCCACAAACTCTTCCTTTTCCTTTGTCGGATTCGTATCGTCAAACCGCATGTTGAATTTCCCGCCATACTCCTGCGCCAATCCATAATTCAGCAGGATAGACTTGGCATGTCCGATATGAAGATAACCATTCGGCTCCGGAGGGAAACGGGTGCATACGGTCTCACAATTCCCTTCCGCGATATCCTTATCTATGATCTGCTCTATGAAATTCCTTGAAACTACTTCGTTCTCCATGTGTCTATACCATTTTCCCTTTTTTGAAATTTTAACAGTTATGAAATCTTTTTTAACCGCTCACTATCCTCCGCGACGACATCTTTCAATACATCAACATCCACTTGCGTGGTCTCAATAGTCCTGATCATTCCACATGTTTGTGTGTAAACAGATGATCCTGACAATATTCAAAATTTCCCTTACACCTGGAACAATAGCGGAACTGCAGATTCGGGTCATCCAGCTCCGTCCGTCCGCAGATGGCACACTTATGTATTGCCCCTCCGGCGGTTCCTCTGGACTGATGCACCTGCTTTTTAAAATTCTGCCGTCGTCTGAACTCTTTCGGCGATGCCGCCATATGCCGCGTCATCGCAAAGAAAATCAGGAAGTTCAGAACAGACGCGAGAATCGCCACGCGCCCCGACCAGGAACTCACAACAAAAGAATACGCGATCAGCACGCCGTACACTGCCGCCATCCACTTCATCTTGATCGGGATAATAAAGTACAGCATCACCTTCATATCCGGATAACAGACAGCAAAAGCCAGGAAAATTGTCAGATTGATATAGTAAGTGCTGAAACTGCCGCCCATAGGGTACGGCACGGCAATCCCCTGCACTCTATATATCAGAAACAGGAAAAATGCACCAAGTATCGTAAAAATCACTCCGCCGAAAATATAGAGATTAAAGCGGAACGTCCCCCAGGTCTGCTCCAGCACCGTACCCAGCTGATAATACAGCACCAGCATAATGATAAAAAATATTATATTCGACCCGGACGGTGGGATCAGTACCCAGGAAATCAGCCGCCAGATCTGTCCGTGAAGAATCAGATACGGCTCCAATGTCAGATAATTTAATACATTTGGCGCCGCATACTCAAAAACATATCCGATAACATAACAGGCAATAATATACTTCATCAGCCCGGGGATGGCGAATCTGCCGAATTTACGTTCCATCTTGTTTAAAAACCGCATCGCTTACTCCTGTCCAAGATTTGAAATAACAGCATCTTTCTATGTCCGTCTATTATAATCCCTGACTTTTTTCTTTGTCAACCGTCAGATATCAGAATCTATCCCGCGCCCACTGTTTTGTCGCCGCAGTATTCCTATTCCGGCAGAGCATGGAAACCGACAAACCTAAACGCACGGCTATCACAGAGCGGGTTCTTTCTGCCGGGCGCATCTGTTCAGCAAATCCTCCTCGGAGATTACCGGAATTCCAAGGCTCCGCGCTTTATCCAGCTTGGACCCCGCACTTTCCCCGGCAACCAGGAAACTGGTTTTTTTGCTTACGCTTCCGGTGCACTTTCCGCCATTCTCCTCAATAAATGAAGCAATTTCTTTTCGCCCAAAATGCTCCAGCGTCCCCGTCACCACGATGGTCAGCCCATCCAGAGGCTTTACTGTATCCTCCTCATCCTCCGCATACCTGGCAGAGAAAATATTTACACCCAGCGCCTCTAAACGGCGGAGCAGTTCGCAGTTGTCCTCCTCCGCAAAAAAACTGTGAATGGACCGGGCGGTGATCTCGCCCACATCGGGAAGCTGCACCAGCTCCTCCACAAAGGCTTCTGCCAGTTCCCAGAGGTTGCGGTAATGCTTCATGATGGACCGGGCGGAAATTTTCCCGACGTTTCGAATTGCAAAACCGGTCAGAAGACTGTCTGCGTCATTCGTCCTGGACGCTTCGATCGCCGCCAGAATACGGTCTGTATTTTTCTCTCTGCCAAGGATTCCTTTTTCAATCAGTTCCTCCCGATGCTCCCGAAGACAGTAAATATCCGCGGCGTCATGGAGATATCCCTCCTCCACCAGGCTCTCGATATACCTGCTCCCGAAATTTTTGATATCCATGGCATCCTTGCCCGCAAAATAAGCCAGCGTGCGCTTCAGCTGTGCCGGACACGAGGGATTCTCACAGTATATATCACAGGTATCCTCCTCCCGGATGAGCGCCGCTCCGCAGACCGGACACCGGTCAGGAACTTCGTACGGGCGTTCCGTCCGCTGCGTGACCCGGACAATCGCAGGAATAATCTCTCCCTGTTTTCGGCAGATTGCCCTGCACCCCTCCGAGATACCCATATTCCGGATAAAATCCGCATTGTGCAGCGTCGCTTTCTGCACATTGGTTCCGCACAGCCGCACAGGCACTGCAAAAACAGCACGAAAAGTCATCTTTCCGGTCCGGCCCACGTTGACCTCGATCTGATCGATGACCACCTCTTTTTCCTCCGGCGGATACTTGTAGGCGATATGTCCTGCGGAATACTTACTCCCCGCGGGAAAATCCGCACGATATGCAGTCTGGTCGATCTTTACCACCGCACCGTCAATATCATACCCAAAGCTGCCGCGGTTCTCACCGATCGCGTCGATGGCAGCCAGCACTTCCTCCGCATCTGAGCAGATCGTATGCGGCACCACGACAACCCCTTTCTTTTCTAATTGCTCCAGGCCGTCCGCATGAGACTGCATCAGATCCGTGCCGTTGTCATAAGCATCCTGGACGTTGAAAACAAACATCCTGAGTCCGCGCTTTTTCACCACCGATGACTCCAGCTGACGCAGCGTCCCCGCCGCCAGGTTCCTCGGATTGGCCGCCGGCTTCTTCCCGGCGTTCTCCTGCTCCTCGTTAAACCTGTCAAAATCCTCCAGGGACATATACACCTCTCCCCGAAGCTCCACATATCCCGGAAAATCCAATATTTTTCTGACATCCGGGATGACCAGCGCGTTCTGCGTCACATCCTCCCCGACCAGACCATCCCCCCGGGTCTCCGCGAGGATCAGCTGACCATCCTGATAGCGCAGACTCATGCTGAGACCGTCGATTTTCTCCTCCACGCTGAACCGGGCGTCCGGGTGCATTTGCTGCACTTTCTCCACCCAGGCCACAATCTCTTCCTTTTCGAAAACATCCTGGATGCTGAGCATCGGCACATGATGCGTCACCGCCACACCGGCCTCGCGCTTCGCGCTGCCGCCGATCTTCTGTGTGGGGGAATCCGGCGTCACCCATTCCGGATGCTCCTGCTCCAGTGCTTTCAGTTCCAGCATCATCTGATCATATTCGTGATCGCTGATCTCCGGCGCGTCCTCATTGTAGTACCGGTTCATATGATACTCTATGGTCCGTCTCAGCTCATCATATCTCTGTCTCGCATCCATCCTCTTCTCCCTTATATTCATCCTCTTTCGCCTTCTGTACCCGACGGTTTATCCGGCAGCCTCAAGTAGCAATCCATTCCGGCGTATGATGCTCCGTATTTCACCTGTCGCCGTTTTTCCTCTGTCCTTTCGGCGCACTGTAACTATGCTCGATCAGACGATATAACTCCTGCTTCTCCGCCGGGGTGACATCCCGGTAAGTTCCCGGCGCCAGATCGCCGAGATAAATATTCATAATCCGCACGCGCACCAGACGCCTGACCCGATAACCGAACACCGCGCACATCCTCCGGATCTGGCGGTTATATCCCTGCGTGAGCACCATGGAAAACGTGCGTCGGCTTTTTTTCTCAATCATACACCGGCGGGTCGTCACATCCAGTTCTTCCAGATACACGCCGCTCCGCATTCCCTCCAGAAACTCATCCGTGATGTCATGATCCACCGTGACCATATATTCTTTTTCATGAAAATTTCCGGCCCGCATAATCTTATTAACGAGATCGCCCTGGTTGGTCAGCAGAATCAGACCTTCCGAATCCTTGTCAAGGCGGCCGGCCGGATAAATCCGCACCGGATAATTTATGTAATCAATAATATTGTTTTCTTCCCGCTTTTCAGCGGTACAGACAATTCCCCGTGGTTTATGGAAAGCAAGCAGCACTTCCCTGTCCTGCACCTGCACCGGCTCTCCGCAGAAGAACACCTGCATGCCTGGTTCTACCCGATCCCCGCATACCGCCGTTCTCCCGTCGATGCTGACCTGCCCGGCTTCAATCCGGCGGTCGGCCTCGCGCCTGGAACAGACGCCGGCCTCGCTCAGATATTTATTGATTCGTATTCCTTTTTGAGAATTATTTTCTGATTTCATCATTTTCAACCCCGGCTGCTCTTCCGCCTGATCCGCCCCGCGTTTTTCAATTACCTCTCATTTTTGTAGGATTCGAGCCTGCATTGATTTTCTTCCTCAAAATCAATCATTTCACGCGCAAGCTCCGTTGCGTAGACACCGGCTCCCTTATATTTATGAATCGCTTTCTTCAGTTCATCCGCCCCGCGGCGGTTTCCTTTCTGCATCATGTCCGCGACATGCGACGTATTATCCGAAAATGCCGTCCTCATCTTTACGGCAGATTTCAGCATTTTCCCCACCATCGGCTTCGGTCCGGCCTCCTCTTTGCCGTTCCCCTTCAGCCTGGCGTTTGCCTTATCCTCAAACTCCTTCATCTTCCCGGCTTCCACATGCAGTTCATAGGCAAATTCCTCATCATAGACATCCTGCAGCACCTGGTAAATCGCCTCTCTGCCCATGCTGGAATTTCTGCAGATTTCATGCAAAAGCCGGTCCTCATCTTTTTCGTTCATTCATAGGTACCTCCTGTCATATCTTACAGAAATAGTATCCCGTTGAACGCTTTCATTTATACGCTCCGCTCACGACCTTTTGCCTCCGGCACATCACTTTAAACATCAAGGCAGGGAACAGCACAAACTGCTCCCTGAAACAGAAAAATGTTATCTTAAAATCCGACAGACCGGTGATAATAATTTTTCCGAAAATCATTACCGGATTCCTGCCCCATGCAATGCCTGTCCTACATGCCGGCAAGAATGTCCGTGCGGATATAGCCGGTCTTGCCATTCCATGTAACCTTTGTCCATCCCTCACTGTAACTCATCACAACCGTCACCGTCTCCCCCGAATAAGCCAGCCCGACACGGTCAGAGCTCTCACTCATGGAAGAGCGGATATTCACGGAGGCAGTCAGCGTAATCGTCGTTCCCTCAGAAATTCCCGCGGAGGATGAGGAGGAAGACGAGGAAGACGAAGAGATATACTCTGACTTGATATATCCGACAATATCTCCGCTCTTCACTTTCGTCCACCCGTCAGAGGTAACCGCAAGCTGACGAATCTGCGATCCTGCCGTCGCTGAGGCAAGGGCCTCTGTGGACTCGCCGGGACCCTGACGGATATACACAGTGTCCGTCACGTACACCCAGGCTTTTTCCTCCGTCTCCGTCGACTCCGAAGACGTATCCCCGTCGGAAGCGTCATCGGCGGAATCATCCGATGTACCTTCGGATGTCCCGTCATCAGGACTTTCCGCTGCCTCATCCGAAGAGGTATCCCCAGTCTCATCCAACTGCGTTTCCTCCACCTGCGCGGCCGCGGCGGCTGCTTTCTCCGCAAGGATAGATTCATACTCACTCTGCCAGCTGCTGATCGCAGTGGCCAGTTCTCCCTCTACCAGAGTGCGCAATGCCTCATCCTGCTCCAGTGCCTGCTCATACTTCGTCTGGACTCCCGCCTGCAGCGCAATCACATCATCGCTCTGCTCATAAGTCTGAATCAGCTGCAGAATCTCCTGATCCAGCGTATACTCCTGGTACAGCAGATTAAACGGACTGTAGGTATTGTCAATGTAAGCCGTGCCGTCCTCCGCCGTGCGGACATAGAAAAAATCCATTCCTGCTGCGGTCGTCTCAATCTCATTATACTTTACATCAAAAGACACGGAAACAATGTAAGAGGAATCATCTGCACCCGTTTTTGTGTAGCAGACGATATTCTCATAAGTATCCGCAAACTCGCTGTACATCTGGATGTAGGTCTGCTCGGTTTCCGACATGGGATACGCATACTGAAGGATTGTGCTCACATCCCCGTCCGCATAGCAGGCGTAATAATTCGCAATGACCCCGTTGATCTGCTCATATGCATCCGTCTCGTATTCCTGGGAGGATACCGGCTGCTCCTTATTCTCCGCCGCCTTTTTTTCCGCCGTTTTCCGGATACCGATCACGGCAGCGGCAATCACAACAATCACGACCACGATACCAATCAGAATCGGGATCAGATTCTTTCTTGCGATCTTCTGTACTTTTTCCTTTTTGGCTGCTCCGGCGTCCACACTTCTGCGCCTGGTCTTTTTCCGGGAGACAACCTCATCCTCAATGGCCTCGCCTTTCGCTGCCTTTGATTTATCCTTTACAGACTCCTGGGAAATGAACTCCAGGTCATCCAGAATATCTCCCTCCGGCTTTGTCTCTTTTTTATCGCCTGCCGCGGAATCCTCTGTTTCCTCCGGTGCGCTCTCCTTCTCTTCCGTCACATCGGTCTCGTTCCCGTCCGGTTTTCCTTCCGCAGAACTTCCCGTTTCCTCCGGCGCATTCTCCGCCTCATCTGCGGCAGCACCGGCCTCGTCCGTCTTTATTCCGGACGAACTTCCCGCTTCCTCCGATGCATCCGCTTCCTTATCTGCAACATCCGTATCAGTGACTTTGGTATCCGACGCAGCTGTATCTGTGATTTCCGCATCAGCTGCATCCGGCATCCCTTCGGCATTCTTCCCGGTTTCCGTAGTCTCCTTCTGCTTCGTCTCAGCACTTTCTATATTTTCATCGACTGTTTTTTTTTCAAGATCTGACATAGGCAAAGCTCCTTTTCGCGTCCATTCGTGGATGTAATTCTACCATAATCAGACCTGTTTAGCAAGGCGGCATTTAGAAAAGCCAGGGTTGTTTCACGAACTTTTTATCCAAGACCAAACCCCATGACAAGACAT
>JAJBTR010000326.1 GCA_020860745.1 Lachnospiraceae bacterium
GCCAGATTATAATATCACGGCCGCATCGGAATGTCAACAACTTTTTTAACTTTTTCTGCTCATTTTTTCTGAGAAGAAAAACGGAGAAAGAGGGATTTGAACCCTCGCGCCGCGTGAACGACCTACACCCTTAGCAGGGGCGCCTCTTCAGCCACTTGAGTATTTCTCCGTACCTGATTATAATGCGTGGTAACGCATTAACTAATATACTAAACTGCATGATTTTTGTCAAGGTCAATTTTACTATTTTCCTACACAAAAATTTACAATTCAGATAAACCTTTTATATTGATGCAATAACTTCATATTAAGAGAAATAACCAGTCCCGGCATTTTTACTTATCTCTATATCCTCTGATTGCCGTTTCATAGAGATTATTTCCTTTAGAATCAATCACAACAATAACAGGAAAATCTTTTACCTCTATTTTCCGGATTGCTTCTGCCCCGAGATCCTCATAACAGACAATCTCAGAGTTCACGATACACTTTGACAAAAGAGCACCCGCTCCTCCGATTGCAGCGAAATAAACAGCATTATTGCGGATAATCGCATCAACAACCTCTTTCGTTCTTTTTCCTTTCCCTATCATTGCTTTCATACCCAGATCAAGCAGCGTCGGTGCATACCGATCCATACGGCTTGCTGTGGTAGGACCTGCAGAACCGATTGGACGTCCCTCACGAGCGGGAGAAGGACCCATATAATAAATAGCTGCATCCTTAATATTAATTGGAAGGTCTTCTTTTTTTTCTAAAGCCTCCATCATTCTCTTATGAGCAGCATCACGCGCCACATAAAGTGTTCCGGTAATATATACATAATCTCCTGCCATAAGTGTTTCGGTGATTTCTGCTTTAATTGGCGTATTTATATATTTATCATCCATCAATTACATTCACCTTTCTGTTTACTGTAAAAATTCAGGAAGCGAATCCAGGAGCAAACGCTGATCTTAACATAATCATCAGATCAGCAAATAATTTTCTTTCATCTTACACCACCCGCACCGCATGCCGGTTTACATGACAGCAGATATTTACCGCCACAGGAAGCCCGGCGATATGGGTCGGCCAGGTATTAATATTGACTACAAGTGCGGTAGTTGTTCCCCCTAATCCTCCGGGACCAATGCCCAGACCATTAATTTTTTTCAGCATCTCTTCTTCCAATTCTCTGACATAGGGAATAGAGGAATGTTCTTCCACACTCCGGGTCAGAGCCTTTTTAGCCAGAATTGCACATTTTTCAAACGTGCCGCCGATACCGACGCCGACTACCATCGGAGGACAGGCGTTTGGTCCGGCATCCATTACTGCAGTCAGAATCGCTTCTTTTACGCCTTCGATTCCATCCGCCGGCTTCAGCATGAAAATTCTGCTCATATTCTCACTGCCGAATCCTTTTGGAGCAACTGTGATTTTCACCTTATCCCCCGGGATAATTTCTGTGTGAAGAATTGCAGGTGTGTTATCTTTTGTATTTTCCCGGATCAGAGGATCTCTCACCACAGATTTTCGCAGATAACCGTCTGTATATCCGCGTCTCACACCCTCATTGACTGCTTCCTCCAGATTTCCTCCAACAAAATGTACATCCTGTCCTACTTCCATAAAAATCACTGTCATCCCGGTATCCTGGCAGATAGGAATCATTTCTTCACCTGCAATCTGCAGGTTCTCCTGAAGCTGTCCCAAAATCTGTTTTCCCAAAGGAGATTTTTCCGATACAGCAGATTTTTTCAGAACTTTTTCCATATCCGGCGTAAGATAATGGTTCGCCTCAATACACATTTCGCTGATATTCTCTGTTATTTTTTCTACATTTAACTCTCTCAGCATAACTTTCCCTCCAGATAAAATGTCATCTGCAGCAAACCTGCCTTGCAGATACCTGGCGTATGATAAAAAATATTACATTTTCTCATCAGAATCTGCTGATATACCCTCTGCATCATCTTCATTAAAGTATTCTTCTATCTCATCGGACAGATTCTCATCTTCATCCTCTGAACCGGATATTTCTTCTTTCATCACCTTTGTAAAGCTGGCGACTTTCACATCCTCTGCCAAGCTGATTACCTTGACGCCGGAAGTAATACGGCCGAGAACAGAGATATCGCTTACTTTCATACGGATGATAATGCCCTCTGTCGTAATCATCATGATTTCACTGTCATCGTTGACCGCTTTGACTCCGACGATACAGCCAGTCTTTTCCGTAATCTTATAGCAGCGCACGCCTTTTCCGCCGCGATACTGGGGTGAAAATTCGTCGATCCGGGTGCGTTTTCCGAGTCCGCGCTCTGACACGATCAGCAGATACTGTCCCTGCGCATCTACCTGCATGCCGACGACCTCATCCCCTTCCGAAAGATTGATACCGATTACTCCCATGGATACACGGCCGGTGCGCCGCACATCTGTCTCGTGGAAACGGATACACTGACCGAATCTGGTAATCAGGAAGATATCTTTCTGATCATCAGTAAATTTTACCTCGATCAGTTCATCATCTTCCCGTAAAACAATCGCCGTCAGACCTGTCTTTCTCACATTAGCGTATTCCGAAAGGGTTGTCTTTTTGACAATACCATTCTTCGTCGCCATAAACAGATACCAGTGATCCGCCTCATCGTAATCACGAATCGGGATAACTGCCGTGATTTTCTCTCCCGGATCCATCTGAAGCAGGTTAATAATAGCTGTTCCCCTGGATGTACGGCTCGCTTCCGGAATCTCATAAGCTTTCATCCGATACACTTTTCCCGCATTCGTGAAGAACAACAGATAATGGTGGAAGGTAGTAGTAAACAGTTCCTCAATATAATCATCGTCAATGGTATCCATGCCGCGGATACCTCTGCCGCCCCGGTGCTGCGCACGGAAATTGCTGATACTCATCCGTTTGATATAACCAAGCTTTGTCATTGCGATGACAGTATTTGTTACCGAAATCATATCCTCCATGGAAATATCATACTCATCAAATCCGATGGAAGTACGGCGGTCATCCCCGTATTTTTCCGCGATCACGGATATTTCCTCCTTAATGACACCGAGAAGCTTCTTCTCATCCGCAAGAATTTCCTTTAACTCAGCGATTCTGGCCATCAGATCACGGTATTCACTCTCCAGCTTTTCCCGTTCCAGACCGGTGAGAGCACGGAGACGCATATCAACAATCGCCTGGGCCTGGGCGTCGGAGAGCGCAAAGCGCTCCATCAGCTTTTCTTTCGCCTCCGGCGTATTTTTACTGCCGCGGATAATGGAAATCACTTCATCAATGTGATCCAGTGCAATCAGCAATCCCTGTAAAATATGAGCGCGCTCTTCCGCTTTGTTCAACTCATATTTTGTTCTGCGGGTAACTACATCCTCCTGGTGGAGCAGATAATACTTCAGCATATCCGCCAGATTCAAGACCTTTGGCTGATTATTCACCAGGGCCAGCATAATCACGCCGAATGTATCCTGCAGCTGCGTATGCTTAAAGAGCTGATTTAACAGGACATTGGGATTGACATCCTTTCGCAGTTCAATACAGATCCGCATACCCTGGCGGTCGGATTCATCCCTCAAATCTGTGATTCCATCAATTCTTTTTTCTTTCACCAGATCCGCGATTTTCTCAATCAGGCGGGCTTTGTTCACCATATAGGGGAGCTCTGTCACTACAATCCGGTTTTTGCCATTTTGCATCGGCTCAATGTCAGTCACGGCGCGGACACGGATTTTGCCGCGTCCGGTGCGATATGCCTCCTCAATACCGGCTGTACCCAGAATCATTCCTCCCGTCGGGAAGTCAGGACCTTTGACAATCTCCAGAACCTCCTCAATTGTAGTATCTCTATCCTCTTCCACGCGGTTATCAATCATTTTTACCACAGCGGCGATGGTTTCACGCAGATTATGAGGAGGAATATTCGTCGCCATGCCGACAGCGATACCGGTAGTACCGTTGACCAGAAGATTCGGATAGCGGGAGGGAAGAACCACAGGCTCTTTCTCCGTCTCATCGAAGTTTGACATAAAGTCAACGGTATTCTTATTGATATCCGCCAGCATTTCCATGGAAATTTTGCTGAGGCGCGCCTCCGTGTAACGCATTGCGGCGGCTCCGTCTCCGTCAACAGAACCAAAATTTCCGTGACCGTCTACCAGCGGATAACGGGTAGACCATTCCTGCGCCATGTTGACCAGCGCTCCATAGATGGAACTGTCTCCGTGGGGATGGTATTTACCCATGGTATCACCGACAATACGCGCACATTTACGGTGCGGTTTATCCGGACCATTGTTCAACTCAATCATAGAATAGAGAACTCTTCTCTGCACAGGTTTCAAACCATCCCTCACATCCGGAAGCGCTCTGGCCGCGATAACGCTCATGGCGTAATCGATGTAAGAACTCTCCATTGTTTTCTTCAGATCAACGTCATGAATCTGGTCAAAAATTTTATCATCCATATTTCTTTCCCCATGTTTTTCTATTTACGTAACATACGTAACATCAAATATAACTGTTCAGTACCTTCACAGTTATGAGGAAAAATCCATTTAAAATCGCTATGCGATGGGACTTTTCCTTGTGTAATTTACATCGTCATACGCACTTCGCAGTAAATGCGAATCGCTATCCGGAATAATAACCGTTAAATATCTAAGTTTGAAACGTATTTTGCGTTTTCTTCGATAAATTCTCTTCGCGGCTCCACCTTGTCTCCCATCAATGTGGTAAAAGTAAGGTCAATCTCTGCAGACTGTGCGTCGTCCATCGTAACCCGGCGCAGAATTCTCTTTTCCGGATCCATAGTGGTCTCCCAGAGCTGTTCCGCATCCATCTCTCCCAGACCTTTATAGCGCTGGATTTTGTTGCTGGAATCACGTCCCACCTCTGTCAGAATCTGGTTGAGCTGCTCATCACTGTAGGCATACCAGATTTTTTTATTTCTTTCCAGCTTATACAGTGGAGGCTGCGCCAGGTATACATAACCCTGTTTGATCAGCTCCGGCATAAACCGATAGATAAAAGTGAGCATCAGCGTACTGATATGCGCGCCGTCCACATCGGCATCGGTCATAATAATAATTTTGTGATAACGGAGTTTTGTAATATCAAAATCTTCGTGGATTCCCGTTCCGAATGCTGTGATCATCGCCTTGATCTCCGCATTCCCGTAAATCCGGTCTAAACGAGCTTTTTCTACATTCAGAATCTTACCGCGCAGGGGAAGAATGGCCTGGGTCGCCCGGCTTCGCGCCGTCTTGGCGGAACCGCCGGCGGAATCACCCTCAACGATAAAAATTTCACAGTTCCGCGGATCCTTATCTGAACAGTCGGCAAGCTTTCCGGGCAGCGACATTCCCTCCAGAGCAGTCTTTCTCCGGGTCAGCTCCCTGGCTTTTCTGGCCGCCTCCCTGGCGCGCTGCGCCAGAAGAGATTTCTCACAGATGGTTTTAGCTATCGTGGGATTCTGCTCCAGATAATAAGTCAGCTGCTCACTCACCACACTGTCAACAGCGCCCCTCGCCTCGCTGTTTCCCAGCTTCTGTTTGGTCTGTCCCTCAAACTGAGGTTCAGAAAGCTTGACACTGATAATCACAGTCAGTCCTTCCCGGATATCCTCCCCGGAGAGTCCGGCTTCTGTGTCTTTGATCAGCTTATTATTTTTCGCGTAAGTATTAAACGTCTTTGTCAGAGCATTACGGAAACCCGACATATGGGTACCGCCCTCCGGCGTCGTAATGTTATTCACAAAACTGAATGTGGACTCGTTGTAGGAATCATTGTGCTGCATCGCCACTTCCACATACACGTTATCCTTCTCACCTTCACAGTAAATCACATCGTCATAGAGAGATTCCTTGCTGTGATTTAAATACTGCACAAACTCGCGGATGCCGCCTTCATAGTGGAATACTTCCTGCCTCTCCTGCTCTTCCCGCTGATCAGTCAGAATGATTTTCAGTCCTTTTGTCAGAAAAGCCATCTCCCGGAGACGCTGCCGCAATACATCATAATCAAATACGGTTTCCTCAAAAATAGTATCATCCGGCTCAAAGGTGACTTTTGAACCGGTCTGCTCTTTTTCGCAGTCGCCGACGATTTTCAGTTCATACAAGGTATGGCCGCGTTCATATCTCTGCTGATAGATATGACCATCCCTGCACACCTGCACCTCCAACCAGTTCGAAAGGGCATTTACCACGGAAGCTCCCACACCGTGAAGTCCCCCGGAAACCTTATATCCGCCGCCGCCGAACTTTCCGCCGGCATGAAGAACCGTAAACACAACTTCAACCGCAGGTTTTCCTGCTTTGTGATTGATATCTACCGGAATACCACGGCCATTATCGATGACTGTTATAGTATTACCCTGATTGATAATTACTTCTATTTCCGTACAGAATCCCGCCAGTGCCTCATCTACGGCGTTATCCACAATCTCATATACCAGATGATGAAGTCCTCTGGAAGAAGTACTGCCAATATACATTCCCGGTCTTTTCCGGACCGCTTCCAGCCCCTCCAGAATCTGAATCTGATCTCCGCCATATTCCGTATTAATTTCTGTACCCATCTAAATCCTCCTGACTCTATCTCATCTCTGCTATTCCGCTTTATTCAAAGCATTCTCAGGCAGAATAATTACATCACTTTTTACTATTTCATTCTTTCGGGTTAACCTGATCACAACATGTTCCATTTTCTATATAAAAAATCCGGTTAATCCGAAAGCGGTTTTTCACAAAATCATCCAGTCCCGTACAAGTAATCATCGTCTGCACATCCCCTATGCTGTTTAACAGATAATTCTGCCGTTTGCTGTCCAGTTCCGACAGAACATCGTCCAGAAGCAGCACCGGCGTATCATAAATCACTCTCTTCACAAATGCAATCTCCGCCAGCTTCAGAGAAAGAGCGGATGTTCTCTGCTGTCCCTGGGATCCGTATCTTCGGATATCCGTGCCGTTGATGTAAAAGCAGATATCATCCCGGTGGGGTCCGCAGGAAGTCATGCCGGTTCTTTTATCCTTTTCTCTGGATTTTTCCAGAATATCCGGCAAATGATCAGCGTCACATCCCGGTTCATACTCCAGCATAAGACTCTCTTTTCCACCGGAAATTCTGCTATGTATCACGGAAGTCAGTTCATTCAGATCATTGATAAAATTTTTTCTCTGATCCGCCACCTTTTTCCCATAAAAGGCGAGCTGCTCATCCCACACAGGAAGCGTTTCTTCCAGATCAGGTTTGTAATACAAATCCTTTAACAGCTGGTTTCTCTGCTTCAGAACACGGTTATAGTGAGCCAGATCATCCATATAAATGCGGTCAATCTGTCCCATCTCCATATCCATAAACCGTCTTCTGCGGGATGGTCCGTCTTTGATGATATTCAGATCCTCGGGAGAAAAAAACACAATATTCAACATACCGAAAAGCTCCCCGGCTCTCCGGATCGGAATTCTGTCTATGGCTATCCCCTTAGTGCTGTTTTTCTTTAAATGCAAATCAATCTGGCGGTCAGTACCATCCTTTTCCACAATGGTACGAATATGGGATTCCTCTTCCCCGAACCGGATCATTTCTCTGTCATGACTGCCCCGGTGAGACTTCGTAGTTGCGCTCACATAGAGAGACTCCAGAATGTTTGTCTTTCCCTGGGCATTATCCCCATACAGAATATTCGTCCTCTTATCAAAAGAAATATGCAGATCACTGTAATTTCTGTAGTTTTTCAATTCCAATGATTTGATGATCATGCGTCGATTTGAAAACTCTCCCCATCGTAAGTAACTACATCTCCCGCTACCAGCTTTCTGCCCCGGCGGGTATCTGTCTCGCCGTTTACCTCCACCTGGCCATCCTGTATTACATATTTGGCGTCCACCCCGGAACCAACCAGACCTGCCAGCTTCAAAGCCTGCCCCAGCTTGATATAATCATCTTTTATTTTAATTATTTCCATAATCTGTCATTTTACCTCTTTTTTATTTTCCGGTATCTGCATCGTACTTCCAACTCTTTTTCGGGAGGTTCCTCCCGACCGATTACTGCTTACTTATACCGATGCAGCATTAAAGTTCACCGGAAGAATGAGATAAATATAAGTCTCATCGTCATCCCTGATAAAGCAGGGCGCCTTCGGATTCACCATGTAAAGTGTGATTTCCTCATCGTCGATGACACGGAGAGCATCCATGAAAAACTTCGGATTAAAGCCGATCATGATATCCTTTCCTTCCTTCTCTATCTCAATCTCTTCATTCATGGAACCGATAAAGGAATTGATTTTCAACTCCATAATCCCGTCTGTGATATTCATGATAATCGGTTTTTTATCCCCCTCGCGCACCAGAAGCGTCGCCCGGTCAATACAATTTAAAAATTCTCTCTTGTTAATGGTAAATCTCGTCTCATAATCAGAAGAAAGCATCTGGTCAATATGGAAGTATTCGCCCTCAATCAGTCTGGATACCACCTTTGTCTGATCAAACTCAAATAAAATATGATTCTGCGTAAAGAAGATATCCACCATATCCTCCGCTTCGCCTGATAAAATCTTGCTGATTTCCTGCAGTGTCTTTCCAGGAACCACTACCTTGCGCGAAGAATAATTCTCTTTCAGTTCAATATTGCGAATGGATATGCGGTGTCCGTCCAGTGAAACCACACGAAGCCTGTTTTCCTGAATTTCAAATAATTCACCGGTCATCATCCTGTTATTATCATTATCTGCCGTTGAAAAAATAGTCTGCCGTACAACATCCTTTAATGTATACTGGGAGATAGACATACTCTCATTTTTCTCAATGTAAGGAAGATAGGAAAAATCATCTCCGGATTTGCCGATAATATGAAATTTTGCTTTTTCACAGGTAATCGATGTGTGAAAAGAGGAATCGGATTCAATCACAACATCATTATCCGGAAGCTTGCGTACAATCTCCGAAAATACTTTCGCATCCAGCGCGATAACACCTCTCTCCTCAATCCTTCCGTCAACGATTGTCTCGATGCCTAACTCCATATCATTGGCCGTCAGTTTAATCTCACCGGAGGATGTATCAATCAGAATGCATTCCAGAACAGACATTGTTGTCTTGGAGGGAACCGCTTTTAAGACAATATTAACTCCTTTTCCCAGATTGGATTTGGAACAGATAATTTTCATGTGAATAACTCCTTTCCATGATAAACTTGCGCGCAGCGTATAAATATAATTAATAATTTTCGAAGTCTTAGTATTAGAGGATGTGAATAAGTGGAAAACCTTTACAAAACCTCTGAAAATCTATCTTTTTCCAGAAAAGTTTTCCATTTTTTCTGTGGAATCTCTGATGAAAAAATATGGAAAACTTTTACCTGTCCGTGGATGAATCCGGAGTGATACGGGAATATATAAAATCATAAATTTCTGATTCCACAAAATATCCACAGAAAGATGAAATATTCAACATCTTCATCCACAGATTATGAACATCTTCATCCACAATACGGTCAGAACAGACATATAATAAGGAAGAAACCCGCTTTGTTCGATTAATTTGGATTAATTTTTTTGCGGACTGTTTCTACTGTCTGCTTAAAGTCGGAATCGGAGCTGATCTCGTCGTTAACCTTGTTGATGCCGTGGATGACTGTGGATTGATCCCGTCCTCCCAGAAGCTGGCCGATAGAGTCAAGAGACAGATCAGTCATGTTCTTACAGAGGTACATAGCAACCTGGCGGGGCTTAGCCACGTCATTACTTCTGGATTTTGACATAATCTGATCTACGGTAATGCCAAAATGTTCAGATACCACTTCTATGATAAGCTGCGGTGTGATTTCCCGGGGTTTATCCGGAGAAATAATATTCTGAAGCTCGTTGACAGCAATATCAAGAGTGATTTCTTTCTGTACCAGGTTGGAGTAGGCAATCAGTTTGTTTAAGGCGCCTTCCAGTTCCCTGATGTTGGATTTGATATTGATGGCTATGTAATTTAAAATATCATCACTCAGAGAAAAACCGTCGAGCTCTTCTTTTTTGCGGAGAATTGCCATGCGCGTCTCATAATCGGGGGATCCGATATCAGCCAGAAGACCCCATTCAAAGCGGGAGCGGATGCGTTCCTCCAGCGTCTCCATTTCTTTCGGGGGACGGTCACTGGATATGATAATCTGTTTTTTGGAAACATGAAGCTCGTTGAAGGTATGGAAAAATTCCTCCTGTGTACTCTCTTTTCCTATGATAAACTGCACATCGTCGATGAGAAGGACATCGATATTGCGGTATTTTTCACGGAACTTTGTCATCGTCATGTTGTTCGCGTTCCGGATGGCCTCAATCAGTTCATTGGTAAATGTCTCGGAGGAGACATAGAGAACTTTCAGTTCCGGGTGATTTTTCTGGATAAAATGAGCAATGGAATGCATCAGGTGCGTCTTGCCCAGACCAACTCCTCCGTAAATAAAAAGAGGATTATAAACTTCGCCCGGCGACTCGGCCACTGCCAGGGAGGCGGAGTGCGCAAACCGGTTATTGTTGCCCACAACAAAAGTGTCAAATGTATAGTGGGGGTTGAGGTTGGACTTTTCCGCCTCCTCTGTCGTGGGAACTTTGCGGGTGCGGGGCATAAAAATCTTCTTTGCCTCATTAGGGAGGATGAACTCAATCTCATACTCCATACCGATGATTTCCGCGATGGCTACCTTGAGAGGAAGATAGTATTTTTTTTTGATATAGGAAAGGCCGATCTGTTCGCTGGACACTAAAATATAAACGCGGTTGCCGTCAACTGCGTAGATTTCCAGGGGTTTCAGCCATGTATTGAAAGAAACATCGGTAAGCTCATGTTCCTCCTTTACCTTTAAAAGTATTTCATCCCATTTCTGCTCAAGTAGTTCCATTTTTTTTCTCCGTCCTTTATTTTGTATTCTTTTTACAAAAGATATTTCTGCAGCATTCCTGTAAAAAGAATACATAGCGGTAATATCCGCTAATAATCTAACTTATATAATAACTCAAGTGGGATATAT
>JAJBTR010000401.1 GCA_020860745.1 Lachnospiraceae bacterium
GAATTCATACTTATCCTTTATCATCAATGTTCTGGCAGATTTGGTTAGCCACCTGATCTGCAAATGGTTCGACAAAGATGTGTAGTCGGTAACGAGCCTGTGGAAATAAGCCGCCATGCCAAAAAAGGAATAGAAAACCCCAGTGTTGCAGCACTGGGGTTTTCGTTTTAGCCGTTCATAATGTTCATCATTATTATCCTTTAGCCTGCAGGCATTATAGCATGTGCCGCTTATAATTGCAATATTCATTTTTTTCATACATCTGACACGGAGCTCCTACAACAGATTCACCATCACATTCTGGTAATACAACATTGACAGAAACTCGCTCTCATCAATATACATAGTCAGACTGCTCCCCAGTTCCGTCCCTGCAATCACCGACACAAACATGAAAAAAAGCGACACCAGAATATACGCTTCCAGAACTCCCGCAAACAGCCCGAGCACCCGGTTGATTCCCCGGAGGACCGGGATATGGTCTACAATCCCCAGCGCGCGGTAAATCCGCCGGAGCAAAATTACAACCAGAATCAGAGCCACGAGAAATACCACGCCCCGAAGAATCCAGCCCGCCGCCAGCTCGCCCCCGTCCTCCGCCAGCATTTCCAGTCCGGTCCCGAGCCTGGACTGGATCGTCTCCGCACACCGGTTCTCAATCCACTCATAGATACCGGTATTATTTTTGAGAAATTCACTGATATAAGGGCTGATATAAGAAACCAGCACAATCATAACGATCCACGATATCAGGGAAAACAGAAGGCGCAGAAATCCCTTCCGCCAGCCCTGTATCACACATAACAAAAAAAGAATTAATACAACAATCAATAACCAGTTCATTCTTCATCCTCCGTAAAAAGAATGCGCCTTGGCGCATTCTCGCGCCGAGCGCGGTCGCTGTGGCGACATATTTCCAAACGCGCGAGTGCGCATCCTCGCGGAGCGTTTTATTTCATAGGACGAATTTTCCTATGAAATAAAATCAGGGAGCAACCGCAGGCGTATCACTTCGGTCGCATTCTCCTTCAGCACGACATAGTTCCGGAAACCTCCGGCGTGGAAAAAGCCGCAGATTTCCTCATCAAACTCACAGGTAAACTTCTGCAGGCCGCCCAGTGTAAAAATGCTGCACTGCGCGGAGTTCAGGAGACAGATTTCATGATTATCCAGAAAAGTGATACTGTCATAGGAAAACTCTGTCTCAATCGAAACCTGCTCCTTGCATGCCGTATCATATATTTTTATAATGCGCCCGGCGTCTTTGCTCGTATCGCTGTAGACCAGGCCAAAATAACTGTCGTCATAAAATATGCTCTGTATTTCTTCCGAAACACTCAGGCTACCGCTCTCCGTCGGCATCCCGGAAACCAGAAAGGTATAAACTCCGGTATCCGCAAATGCCAGAAGGCTGTCGTCTCCTGCAAAAACCAGCTGCGGCACAATCGTATCTTCATAGGTAAAGGATGCCACCAGGTTATCCACCTGATTTTTTCCACTGGAGCCGAAGTTATAAAAATTGATCGTCGTCGCGGCTGCACCGCTGCTCACGTCCACAATGGAAACCGCCAGATTATTGCCGTCCGCGGAGAGAGCGATATCCATCGGCGTTCCGCTGTTTTCCATATAAATCGCGCCCTCGGCCAGCAGGTCTCCGCCCGCATCGTACAACGACAGATAGCCGGTTCCGCTATCCTCCATCAGGACAGCAACGGCTCCTTTCGAGGACACTTCCACTCTGGACACCGGCATACTGACAGAAATCTCTGTCTGCAGACCATCCTCATTCATCACATATATGATCTCACCCTGCCTGTCCGCCGCTGCCACATACGGTCCGCAGGTCTGAACCATCGGATCCTCCATCCCGTAACTCTGATTCCACAGTACAGTATTGTCAACCGTAACGTAAGAAATGCCATCGTTACTGTATTTCAGATAGCCTTTTTCATACGCGAGATAGCGGGCAGCGGAGGTATCGGACCTGGAAATCTCCTCGGTCACCTTGTAATCATCATACGTTTTATGCTGCATATAGACATAGCAGACAACAATAACCGCCACGCAGACACCAACGACAATCGCAATCCGCCGCAGCCGCCTCATGCGATGTTCGTGAATCTTCTGCTCTATCTCATCCCAGTTTGTCTCCACAATGCGAAGATTGTTTTTTCTTTGGTCGCCCATGTACTCCTCCTGAATGCCTTACTAATAGATATATCACAAAGCTGAACTGATTACAAATAAAAATTACGGCAGCAGCAGCTTCTGCCCCTCATAGATCATATCCATATCCTCAATTCCGTTCAGTGCACAGATTTCTTCTACCTTAGCATCTGTGCCGTAAACATACTGGCTGATAGAAAAAAGGTTGTCCCCTTTCTGAACAATGTAATAGTCCGAAACGCCTGCACTCTCCGAGGCACTCACAACAGAATCAGAACCTGCATTTGCAGTATCTCCCTCCGCAGCCGATGTCATATCCGCTGCATCCCCCGTGTCCGTATCACCCGACGCATCTGCTGCTGTGCTCTCCGCATCCCCGGATGCCGGAGAATCTCCGTTCTCCGCCGATACATCCGCGTCTGCAGGCACATCACTCTCCGCTGACAGCTCATCTGCATCCGAGGCTTCATCCTCCGCACTCGCGGACTCCTCGCTGACTGCCCCGGACAGAGCCTGCATGGTCTGCTGCAGCGTTTTCAGATTCTGATAATTTCCAATCTGCGTCACCGCCGTCGCTGCCACGATCACCAGCACCGCCGCTCCCGCCGCATAGAGCGCCGGCTGCCATCTCCGCTTCGGCGGCTTTTCATTCAGCTTATTCATGATGGCGCGGTAGTTCTGCACCACATCCTCACGCTGCTCCGGTTCCATATTCTCCCGAATCGGCCGGGGAGTCAGCCGTTCTTTTTCCTCCATCATAAACTGCTGCATCTGCGGATTTTTTCATAATACACAGCGTAACCGGAAAGGCGCTGCAGTCTGTGCTGTTCCTGGACGAAAAAAGCGTCATTCTGCTCTAATTGATCCTCAAAATAAAGAAACCGCGACCCCTTTTTATAGGTAGATTCAAAAAATTGCTGGAGTTGTGTGTTAATCTCCAGGTTGCTCCCATCCAGGTTAAAATACCACCCCACAATCTCCAGGTCGTCAAAAGACTGTTTGATCCTCTGGTAGACCCTGTCCCAGAACTCCGCCTGCTTCGCAGCTGCAGTATCCGGCATCTCCCCGGGCAGGTCTCCGCTTCCGTCGGACACACCAAAGTCTGCTTTCTGCGCCCCGCTGATAAAAATATATTCCTGGTCTTCCCGCACCACCGTCCGTCCCAGCAGAACCGCTGCCAGGACCGTATCCTCCCGCCGCTTCTGATGGAGAAAACGATGCACATACGTATACACAAAATCTTCTATGTATACCCTGTATTTTTCCCCGAAAGCTCCAATCTGCCTGATATTTTTCGGAAGAGTAAATTCCTCCCTGTTTTCCTGATCTGTCATGCCCATATCCTCTCTTTCCTGTTTTCTTTCCGGATACGCCGGAATATATGATTGTGCCGCTTTCCGCAACACACATCTTGATATACATCTATCGTAACTGTTCGTCCACGCATTCTTTTGTATCCCTGTTTCCAGAATAGTAACATAGTAAGATATGCATTTTTTGCCGCTTTATGAAAGAGAAATTCGCAAGTTCCGCCCGGAAATGTCAAAAAACCCACGGCTTTTCCGCCATGGGCTTTCTTCCTGTCTGATTCTGCATTCTTATGCAAATGCTTTTACTTTTTTGTAAATGCTTTCCGCGTCCAGACCGTACTTTTTGATCAGAGTTGCCGCCGGACCCGACTCTCCGAACTGGTCGTACACGCCGATCTTCATCACTTTCGTCGGCGCTTTCTCACTGAGCAGATCGCAGACGGCACTGCCGAGACCGCCGATCACGGAATGCTCCTCCACAGTCACAACGTTTCCGGTTTTCGCCGCGGAAGCCAGTACCAGATCCTCATCCAGAGGCTTGATCGTATGAATATTGATCACTTCCGCATCAATCCCGTCCGCAGCCAGAAGCTTAGCCGCCTCCAGAGATTCGTTGACGCAGAGCCCGGTTGCGATGATGGTCACATCCCTGCCCTCTTTCATGGTGACACCCTTACCAATCTCAAAACGGTAAGTCGCCTCATCGTTGATCACCGGGATCGCCAGACGTCCGAAGCGCAGGTATACCGGCCCCTCATACTCGTAAGCCGCGCGCACAGCCGCACGCGCCTCCACATCGTCACAGGGATTGATCACCACCATACCCGGGATTGCCCGCATCAGAGTCAGATCCTCCTTGCACTGGTGGGTCGCGCCGTCCTCTCCCACGGAAATGCCGGCATGGGTCGCGCCGATTTTCACATTCAGATGGGGATAACCGATGGAGTTTCTCACCTGTTCAAAAGCACGTCCGGAAGCAAACATCGCAAAAGAACTCGCAAACGGTACTTTCCCGCAGGTAGCTAACCCTGCCGCGATTCCCATCATATTGGCTTCAGAAATACCGCAGTCGATATGCCGGTCCGGGAATGCTTTCTTAAAAACGCCGGTCTTGGTCGCACCGGCCAGGTCAGCATCCAGGACGACCAGATTATCAAACTCCTTTCCCAGCTCCGCCAGCGCATTGCCATAACTTTCCCTCGTCGCGATCTTCTTTACTTCTGACATAATGCTTCACCTGCTTTCTCTAATTCTTCCATGGCAATGGCGTATTCCTCGTCATTGGGCGCCTTGCCGTGCCAGCCGGCCTGGTTTTCCATATAGGAAACGCCTTTTCCCTTGACTGTCTTTGCGATAATCGCTGTCGGCTGCCCTTTCGTCGCGCGGGCCTCGGCAAACGCCGCCGCAATCTCGTCAAAATCATTTCCATCGATCGTGATTACATGGAAGTTGAACGCCTTGAACTTCTCATCAATCGGATACGGAGAGCAGACATCGTCGATTTTTCCATCAATCTGCAGGCCATTGTTATCCACAATCAATACCAGGTTATCCAGCTTGCGGTGTCCGGCAAACATGGAAGCCTCCCAGATCTGCCCCTCCTGAATCTCACCGTCTCCAGCCAGGGCGTACACGCGATAATCTTTCCCATCCATCTTTCCTGCCAGCGCCATTCCCACCGCCGCGGAAAATCCCTGTCCGAGCGAACCGCTGGACATATCCACACCCGGAATATGCTTCATATCCGGATGCCCCTGAAGGAAAGAACCGACATGACGCAAGCCCTTAAGCTCTTCCACGGGGAAAAAACCTCTCTGCGCCAGCACAGAATAAAAACCGGGGGCAACATGTCCTTTGGAGAGGACAAACCGGTCGCGGTCTTCTTTCTTCGGATCATCCGGATTGATATTCATCTCCTCAAAGTAAAGATACGTAAAAATGTCCGCTGCGGATAAGGATCCGCCCGGATGCCCGGATTTCGCACTGTGAACGGCGGTAACGATTCCCTTCCGTACCTCCACAGCTGCTTTTTCAAGTTCTGTTTTTGTCATGGTTTCCTTCCTTTCTTATCTTATATATCATTTATTGTGACGGACACAGAGGACACTATCGCGTCCTGTATAAACATCTATGGTCAATATATATGCCTTTAAAGTTCTACTCTTCCCTCCAGCGCCCGCAGCAATGTGACCTCGTCGATATACTCCAGGTCACCGCCCACCGGCACACCGCTGGCGATGCGGGATACCTTGATTCCCGTAGGCTTGATCAGTTTGCTGATGTACATAGCGGTAGTCTCGCCTTCCAGGCTGGAGTTGGTCGCAATGATCACCTCGTCCACGTCTCCCTCCAGGCGCTGGATCAGTTCTTTCAGCTTAATATCGCTGGGGCCGATGCCCAGCATAGGGGAAATTGCCCCGTGAAGCACATGATAAACCCCCTCATACTTTCCGGTTTTTTCATAGGCCGCCAGATCACGGGTATTTTCCACGACCATAATCAGGCGGTGGTTCCGGGATGCGTTGCGGCAGATCGGACATTCCTCCGCATCAGTCAGCGTATAGCAGGTCTTACAATAGCGAATATTGTGTCTGGCATCCACAATGGTATCCGCCAGTCGCTCCACCCGCTCCGTCGGCATATTTAAAATATGAAACGCCAGACGCTGCGCCGTTTTGTTCCCGATCCCCGGAAGCGAGGATAATTCCTCAATCAGTTTGCTGATTTGCTTGCTATAGTAATCCATCAGAACGGGAAGCCTCCGCCCAATCCTCCGGTAATCTTGTTCATAGATTCCTGCGAGAGATCTTCCATCTTGCGCAGCGCCTCGTTCGTCGCCGCCACAATCAGATCTTCGAGCATCTCGATATCATCCGGATCCACAACCTCCTCGGACAACTTCACCTTCAGAATCTCCTTTTTCCCGGAAACAGTCACTTCCACCGCTCCGCCGCCGGCGGTAGCAGTCACTTCTTTCTCCTCCAACTCCTTCGAGGCCTCCTCCATCTGGCGCTGCATCCGCTGCGCCTGCTTCATCAGATTATTCATATTGCCCGGCATACCGCCCTGGTAGCCGCCTCTTCCCTTTGCCATGTTTCTATGTGCTCCTTCCTTATATATATTATATCTGTCGCGAATGCTTTACCCTGTCGTTTCTGCACATTTTATGCCCGCATTATCCCGAACATTCTCCCACAAAAGACTAATCCTCAATCTCTATCTCCATGTGGACAATCTGCTCCAGATCAGGATAAAAATCCCCGGTCGGCTGACCGCTTTCATTTTTCTGTACTTTTACCTCAATCTCCTTGCCGATCCGTCCGGATATTGCGTCTGTAATTTCCTGCCGGTGCACCTCATCCGTAGCATAATCATATGCCATCTCATCATCAAATACAAGCAATAACTGATTATCGCCGCCCAGGCTCAGCTGTGCCTTGCCCAGAAGAACGCGGGCGCGTCCGCTCATCTCCCCGATGATCGACCGCCATTGCTTCACCACCTGCTTTACCTCCTCCGGAATCGCCTTTGGCATCGCCGGTTTCGATGCAGATTGCGGCTTCGGCACCCCTGCAGATCCGGCTGACAGATTCCCGGCCTGCTGCACTGCAGCAGCCGCCGGAACCACTCCCTGTTCAAGCTGTTGTTCCAGATAGGCGACCCGGTCTGCGAGCGCATCCTGTGCGCCCTCCATAGAAGGCCGGCAAAGCCGAATCAGTGCAATCTCAATGAGCACCCGCTTCTGGACGGCATAGCGGAGCTGTGTGGAAAGGTCGGAAAAATCCCGGATATAGCGTATGATCGTATCATTATCGACCATATCCGCTTCCTCTTTTAAAAGCGCCAGATTCTCGCTGGACATATCCAGCACATCTTCCAGATGATCTGTACTCTTTACCAGCAGCAGATTCCTCAGATACCAGGTAAAATCCGTGACAAACTGTCCCTGTTCCCGCCCCTGGATGACCATCTCCTCCAGAATACGGATAGACGCCGTGACATCCCGCTTAAGAATCGCCCGCAGCAACCGGGAAAACACCTCAGTATCCACCGCGCCGAGAACCTCCAGCACGTGGTCGTAGGTAAGCTTTTCCCCCAGATAAAAGGCGATGCACTGATCCAGCAGGCTCAGGGCGTCGCGCATGGACCCGTCCGCCGCCCTGGCAATGTAACGGATGGCAGCATCCTCCGTCTCCACCTGCTCCTGCTCCATGAGATCTCTCAGACGCCCCGCAATAGTATCAATGGAAATCCGGCGGAAGTCATAGCGCTGACACCTGGAAAGAATCGTGACCGGTATCTTGTGTGCCTCCGTCGTCGCCAGAATAAAAATCACATAGGCGGGCGGCTCCTCCAGCGTCTTTAAAAATGCGTTAAACGCAGGGCCGGAGAGCATATGCACCTCGTCAATAATGTATACCTTGAAACGCCCCTCCGTCGGCGAGTAAGCCACCTCATCACGAATCTGGCGGATATCATCCACACCATTGTTGGAAGCCGCGTCAATCTCAATCACATTCATGGAAGATCCCGCCTGAATCGCGTGGCAGGACGCACACTCCCCGCAGGGACTGCCGTCCACCGGATGCTCACAGTTGACCGCCTTCGCAAAAATCTTGGCCACTGTCGTCTTCCCCGTGCCACGGGTGCCGCAGAACAGATATGCATGGCCGATCCGGTCGGCTTTGATCTGATTTTTTAAAGTTGTAACGATATGATCCTGCCCCTTGACATCCTCAAACTCTCCGGGGCGGTACTTCCGGTATAAAGCCGTGTATGACATCCTCGGCTCCTCCTGCTCTCTGCGCCATATCCAAAAACGGCACACCATTCACACCATTCCATCTGGTCAACTTTCAATCCCATTCGTCAGAACAGGACCTGGTTTCCCGCTTTAATCCCCGAAACAGATACCGACTTTTTTTGCCTCCTGCACCAGCTGACAATCCGGGGCTACTGTCTTCAGCCGGCCTGCCGCCTCGGAAAGTGGAACCCGCGTCGTCTGTCCGTTCACCATGGCAATCATGTAACCGAAGTCCCTGTCCTCTATCGCCTGAGCCGCCGCTGCGCCGAGCTGCGTGCAGAGAACTCTGTCGTATGCACAGGGACTGCCGCCCCGCTGCATGTGTCCCGGTACCGTTACCCTCACATCCCGGCCCGTTTTCTGCGCAATCTGATCTGCCACATCATAGGATACGGACGGATATTTGGATGTATTCACCATTTCCTTAAACTCCTTTTTGGAGAGTTTGGCATGTTCCACGGAGATTGCTCCCTCAGCCACAGCCAGAATGGTAAATCCCTTGCCCTGACGCGTGCGGCGGTTCACCGCCTCCACCACTTTTTCAATATCAAACGGGATCTCCGGGATCAGGATAATGTCCGCGCCGCCCGCGATCCCTGCATGGAGCGGCAGCCAGCCGACCTTATGCCCCATGACTTCCACAATAAATACCCGGTTGTGCGAGGCCGCCGTCGTATGGATACAGTCAATGGTATTCGTCGCAATATTCAGTGCGCTCTGGAAACCGAATGTGATATCCGTCCCCCAGATATCGTTATCGATCGTCTTCGGCAGATGCAGGACATTCAGCCCCTCCTCCCGCAGCAGGTTTGCCGTCTTCTGCGTGCCGTTGCCGCCGAGGATTACAAGACAGTCCAGATTCAGCTTGTGATAGGTATGTTTCATCGCTTCCACCTTATCCAGCCCATTCTCATCCGGCACACGCATCTGCTTAAACGGCTGCCGCGAGGTACCGAGAATCGTACCTCCTTTTGTGAGAATTCCGGAAAAATCCTGGGCAGTCAGATAACGGTAGTTGCCGTAAATCAATCCCTTATATCCATCATAAAATCCATATATTTCCAGCGTGTCCCCGCTGGTGGAAAGCCCCTTGACCACGCCGCGCATCGCTGCGTTTAAAGCCTGACAGTCGCCGCCGCTGGTCAGAATACCGATTCTCTTCATGAGCATGTCCTCCTTTTTCAAAGAAATTCCACAGACCCGTTCGATAATATCATATCGATTTTTCGCACAATTGTACTTCAGACACGCGAAAATATTTCACAGTCATCACCAAGAGTTTATCAAATTCAAAAGGGTTTTACAAGTTATGTGGGATCTTTTCCGGGTCTTTTTTCATTTTCTCAGCCGGGACCGGCTTTTTCCATTGTTACTACTCTTCTTACTATTCCTTGCATCTTTCACTTTTCCTTGCATCTTTCATTTTTCCCACCTTGACACGCAGGCAACGTCAATGTTATACTTAAGACTCCGAGCAGCCGGGGCAGCAGCGGCGCCCTGTACCTTCAATCCGCTATAGTTGGGGTGATATCCTGCCGCGGGTCTTTGATTGTAGAGCTGCCTTCTGTAAGTGGCGTGGATTTTCGGGTCTCACGCGACGGGAACCTGTGAACCGGGTCAGGTCAGGAATGGAGCAGCCCTAAGCAGGATCTCCCGGGTGCCGTGAGGGTGCCTGGAATGAGTTAACTGCAGGAGTAACGTCTGGGGTCGGGATTCAACGCAGGATGCTCGGTAAATGATAAGCAATGCAGATGATTATGATTGTATTGCGATCACAGGGAGACGTATCGAAGTGGCCATAACGAGCTTGACTCGAAATCAAGTAGTCCTTTTTTGGGCTCGTGGGTTCGAATCCCACCGTCTCCGCTCACAGGAATCCCCGGAATGTGCTATGGCACATTACGGGGATTCTGTTTAATAATTAATTTTTCCGAATCGTAACCGGCCCATTTTCTGCCACATAATGATACTTTCCGTCCTCGCCGAGATACGCTTCCAGATTGCACTGCACATTCTGCGACGGATCCGGATGATTCTTCCAGAGTTCATATAATTTGGGGAGAAACACCGGCCACTGGCTGGCCTCATAATCCTCGTGGTCTGTCGCCCAGTTCGGCGTCGGCCGGTAATCCGGATTTTCCCTGATCAGATCCATGACAAACGCCGGCGGCATGGAACACTTTGCATTAGCGACCGTCGCCGTGATATGATAGATTCCGCCCTCACAATCCTCCCACATATGAATCGTAGAATCCACAAACTCGCCGATCTCATTAAATACACCTTCACAAAGCACATGCTTTAAACAGGTTTTAAAAGGATAGAACTCCGTCAAAGGCAAACGGTGAATTTCCACTCCCTCGCCGCCGAATACCGGAATACCTTTTCCCACGGTTTCCGCAATCATGAGTATGGATTTCTCAAATCCGACTTCGGCCGGAGATTGAACCCAGGCAAATTTTTTATGAGATCCCGGCACCCAGAGATAGTAGCATTTTTCCATATTTGCCCAGAACCAGTCCAGCATTTCAGCAGTTACTCCCGGAAGAAAATGCTGCTTCTGAGAGGGAAACTCATACCCTTTCGCGACAGCCTCCTCCGTCAGTTCGAGCTCCGGAAGAAGCGG